>DATMYQ010000110.1:0-5843 GCA_035560935.1 Patescibacteria group bacterium
GTATTAAGCGGGTGTAAAACATGGAGATAACGGATTGTTATTCATGGTTTATTTTTGTACACTGTAGGCGAGTGGAAGCTTGAGCAAAAGTTAAGGGCGCTTTAACGGGACGGCTGGACGGTTTCCGGCTGGCAATGAAAGCTGGTGCAACGGGTTGGCGTTCCAGAAGAAACTCATGATTGAGCCGTACTTGGAGATTGCTTTTATTAACAAGTCAGTCAATTAACACTCTGGGTGACAAAATGATGGCGACCACACCTGATGAGTCCAGCTATTATGGAGTGTTTGGCGGTGAGATGACAGGTTAAGGCAAATAAACTGCGTTCTTTTCGATTGGACGACGGCAAGGATGTTCATCTTCCTGAACGAAAACGTGGACAGGAGGCAATTTGAGTGAATGATCAGTACTCTCCGGTACTCGCTTCATCCATTGCATTTTCATCATTAAAGAACATGGATATTGTATTAGATGCAGGGATGGGGCTGGAAGTTTTTCTGGATATGCCCGGCTGGTATGATGAAGTGACAATTGAAAACTATCTATGGAAATTGCGCCGCTCTTTTGGAGAATTCCCCTTGTCCTTTCATGCTTCAATAGCGGAAGGATTGGATTTGAGCGAGCCTGTTCATTCGCCGGAACAACAAAGAGCGATGGCTTCTTTTCACCGGACGATTGTCATGGCGGGACGCTTAGGGGCACTGCATGTTGTTGTGCATACGCATGGATACCACCGATTCATTTCTGATGAGGTTCGACCGGTTCTGCAGGATCGTATGAAACATTCGCTTAGCGTGTTGGGAACTTGGGGTTTACAGGCTAAGACAAAAGTTGTTGTTGAAAATATTGGTACGGAAAATCAAGGAACCTTATTGTACCGGGAGAAAGAATTTGTTCAATTATTTAATGATGTTCCGGAAATTTACAGCCTGATTGATGTGGGACACGCCTTCCTTAATAAGTGGGACGTTCCGGCTTTGATACGAAAATTAGGTTCGCGTTTGGTTGCCTTGCACATTCACGATAACCATGGGCAGACGGATGAACATTTGCCGTTGGGGCAAGGCGCCATTGACTGGGCGCCTATCGCGGATGCTATTGGCGAAACGGCAAAACCGCCAGTGCTGGTACTGGAATATGAGGGTAAGGTGAATCGGGACGCATGGGCTTCGTTGCAACAGGGCGATATATTGCTGCGTAGTTGGCAGGGGAATATCAACGATCACCAAGACTACGCTTTTTGGCGGAAACACGCATAGCTGGATGCGCTCATTCCGGCCGACGTTGGGCCGTGAACCGCGCATAGATGAAATCCCTCGCCTACGCAGTAATGTAAGGCGGGGGATTTGCATATTACTATTTTGTGCTTTGATTTAATGCTTTTGAAGCAGATTGGCTGTTAACAATGAAAGTAATTCCACGGATTTTGCCAGCGCGGCTTCGTCAAAGTCAAATCGATTATCATGATGACCGGCGGCAATATTGGCACCGACCATTGCGTAAACAGACTGGCCGCCTTTTTGCTGTACCCGTTCCATAAAGTAGGTAAAATCTTCACTGGCGCCAAGATCACCGGTATCGATGATTTCATCAAATAAGCCGGTGGCAATCGCCGTGTCTTTTAATGTTGCTGCTAGTTTCGGGGTGCTTTTGCCGCCCACGGCACCACCCATTTCGTTGATGCTTACGTCTGTTCCGTACATGGCGGCGGCTCCCTGGATAATACGTGTGGCTTCCTCGCGCATATAACCGTCAATAGCAGTGGTGACACCACGGGTTTCTAGTTTTAGCAAGGCGTTGGCGGGAACTACGTTGCGGCCAGTACCAGCTTGCAATACGCCGACATTAATCCTGGATATGCCGTCGCTGTGGCGGGAAATTGCGTGAAGGCTGACCGCAGCCGTTGCGGCGGCCAGTAAGGCGTTTTTTCCTTTTTGCGGGGCGGCGCCAGCGTGAGCCGGTGTGCCGACGAATGTAGCATCCAGTTTGGTCGTAGCCAGGAATCCTTCGCCCCCACAGACCAATTGGCCGGTTCGTTTGCCGAGAAAACCGATGTGCATACCCAGCATGTAATCCACATCATCCACGATGCCGGATTCTGTCATGGCCCGGGCGCCACGGACCCCTTCCTCGGCAGGCTGGAAGATCAATTTGACGGTGCCGTTGAGTTGGTCTTGCAATTGGATCAGCACCTGGCCCACTCCCAGGCCGATGGCGGTATGGCCGTCGTGGCCGCAGGCATGCATGGCGCCGGAATTGATCGAGGCAAAACCTTCGGCAACAGGACGGTGAACAGAGACTGTGGACTCGTTTACATCGTTGGCGTCCAGATCAAACCGCAACGCCACGACCGGACCGGGGCGACCGGTGTTTAAAATGGCAACCACGCCGGTTTGACCGTGTTTCATTGCATCCAGATAGGAGATAATGGCTCCCTGGTTGCGAGCCCGTTCCAAATGGACCGCCAACTCTTCCGGTGAAGGTACGCCCATCATTGCGCCAGTCTTAACGACGGCGTCGCCGGTCAAAACCTGATATCCAAGACGGGATAGGTTGTTCGCGACCAGTGAAGCGGTGCGGAATTCGGTCCAGGCGGTTTCGGCGTAACGGTGGAAATCACGTCGGCAGTCAATCAATTCCTGATTCATAGCGGTGCTTAGTTGATGGATTTTTTCTTTCAGCATGGGGATATGCCTCCTATAGTGGTATTTAGTGCGGTGTGATAGCAACCATAAACAGGGCAGCGTGCGAGCTCTGCGCCCTAAAAGTGTCAACAATATTAATACAATAGATCTGCGAAGGGGAAGGACGATTAAACAGATGCCAAACGTCGCAGTGCCTGCAGCAAAACAGCGGCGCCGGCGGCGATATCTTCCGCTGTTGCCCACTCCGCCGGGTTGTGACTGATTCCGCCCCGGCAGGGGATAAAAATCATGCCGGTGGGGGCCAGCGCCGCCATATGCATGGCATCGTGGCCGGCACCGCTGGGCATGGTCAGATACGGCCTGTTTTGCGTGCGACAAATATCGGTAAGCAACTGTACGATCACCGGTGACAGCGTAACGGGCGAATCATCGGCCAGCATCGTGGTCTCCAACTGCACCCCGCGCCGGTTGCTGATCTCATTCATCGCGGCGGTCAGTTCACGAACCACCCGTTGTTTACTGCTGGCGTCGATGCTGCGAATATCGATACCTAATTCCACTTGGCCGGGGATCACGTTCATTACACCCGGTTCGGCCCGAATGACGCCGGTGGTTCCTACTGTACCCCGAACGCTTTCTTCGCCGGCGATTTTTTCCACCAACAGAATCAGCTCGGCGGCGGCGGTTAACGCATCCTGGCGAAGATGCATCGGCGTGGCGCCGGAATGGTCCGCCTGTCCGGTGAGAACCACTTTGATACGGGTGGGAGCGGCGATGCCGGTGACGATACCGATTTGTTTTTGGGTGGTTTCCAGTACTTTTCCCTGCTCAATGTGCAGTTCCAGAAAAGCTTTAATGGTGGCGGGATAAGAATGAATATTTTCCGGTTCCAGTCCCCGGCCACGCAATGCGGCCGCCAGGGAAACTCCCTGAGAATCTTGCCGTTTTTCTGTATCGGTGGCATTTAAATGCCCGCAGAAGGCTTTGCTGCCCAGCGTGGCAGCGCCGAAACGGCTGGATTCTTCGGCCATAAATACCACGACTTCGATAGGGTGATAGTGCGTTTCAGCCGTGTCGTTGAGGCAGTGTACGGCTTCAATGGCTGTCAGCACGCCGGCGATACCATCAAAGTTGCCGCCGTGGGGAACGCTGTCGATATGGGAGCCGGTCATGACTGCCGGCGCAACCGGAGAAAGTCCTTCGCGGCGACCGATCAGATTGCCGAAGCCATCGTGGCGTACAGATAACCCTGCTTGTTCCATCAATTCTTTGACAACGCTACGAACTTCCCAGTCAGCATCGCTGAAAGCGAGGCGAGTGAAGCCGGTTTCAATGTTGCCGCCGAGAGACGCGAGACGATCAAAATGGCTGGTTAGGCGAGAAATGCAAATCATGACAACACCTGCCTTTGCTTGATTGCGTTATTGGTAAACGATAAAATAGTCACAGGATTATTGTATCTCTTGGGCAGAAATCTTGTCAAAGACTATGAAAAAAACCATCCGACAGAATGCCGAATGGTTTTCAAAATCATTGTGGTGCGGTCGAGTGGATTTGAACCACCACGAGGTTGCCCCCACTAGCTCCTGAGGCTAGCGCGTCTGCCGTTCCGCCACGACCGCTTAAACTGTCTGCCGCTGTATCACTACCATGACGAGCGGACAAGTGCTATTATAGCATATTCAGTGGAAGAGTCAAGAGAATTACAATAGAAAATGATTAAACTAGGCATAAGAAGTTGCAAAGCAGCTTTCCAAAAATGGTTTCAGACAACAAAAAAGCGGGATTTCCGCTTTTTTGTTGGTAGTCTTGGTTTGCACATGCCGGGTCAATACTGTTTGCATTTATTGATCGAGAAAAATTTTGTCATTACCGTTGGCCTGAGGCGGAGAAAAAATGCAGAATACTTGCATCTCATCATCGCCGACAACCCGGGTGGCATGAATGACGCCGCGAGGGTTGATATGCAGGTCGCCGGCTTTGACCGGAACCCATTGACCGTCAATATACATTTCTCCCTGGCCTTTGTACACAAAGACAATTTCTTCGCAGGAAGAATGATGATGGCGGCCAATCAGGGGGCCTTTGTTAGTCACGAAATCCACTTTGGCCCGGGATGATGCATAGGCATTGTCGCCACGGGTGGCATCGCCGGCTTTTAAGGGATGCGCTGCGTACCATTCGTCCAGATCAATCAAAAGGCCGGTGTCGTTTTTGCCTTCGATCAGGGCTTCATTGCCAATGACTTTTCCGTCAAAGGATTTGTCAACAAACACTTTATCGTTGCCATAGGCCTGGGGCGGCGTAAAGAAGCCGATGACCAGCATGACATCATTGCCGGTTACCCGGGTAGCATGGACAACGCCGCGGGGATTAATATGCAGTTCACCGGCCTTGACCGGTTTCCATTGGCCGTCAATGTACATTTCTCCTTGCCCCTTGGCAACGTAAACGATTTCGTCGGCGCTGGCGTGATAATGCAGACCGATCAACGGTCCTTTATTCGTAACCAAATCTACTTGAACCCGGGGAGATTTAAATGCGTTGTCACCGCGGGTAGGGTCGCCGGCCTTCAAAGGATGGGCAGCGAACCAATCGGCGGTATGAATGAGAATACCCTTGCTGAAGGAGGTATCTAACAAAGAAGTGTCACCAACTACTTGACCGGCCGGCGCTGCGGCTCCAATGATCGTGAAGGAGAACAAAAAGAGACAAATGAGAACTAAACGAGCTGACTTTTTCACCTGGCAAACCCCCTCATTTTTTCTGGAAAACGATGTGCAAACTTGAAGAATACCGATGAATTTTGCTGGAAAAGCAAAATTCATCTTCTTTGCATAATTGAATATTCCGGATGATTCGCAAAAATCCTTTTGATATAAATTCCACATATTGAAACATTTTGGGAATAAGATGACTAGGGGTAAAAAAAACAGGAAGTTGGTGCCGACGCAGCGGAAATGTGGCTATTGAGATTAATGCCGGGAATCACTGCCGGAAACGACATGGTATACATATGCCAGGATTGAAAAAATGGAATGAAACTGGGCCGCACGGTTACAGTGCAGATGGAATGTGCTATAATATTTTAGTTAGTACATACTGTTTGCAGGATATATTATATATACTAGAAGCGGTTGAATAATTTTTTAAGTATCGTGTGGTGGATGGCAGGAGAAAAGCATATAAAACAAGAAAAG
>DATMYQ010000111.1:0-9795 GCA_035560935.1 Patescibacteria group bacterium
ATACAATCCATGATCACCTTCCCAGAATAAAAAACGAGAACTTTTTCACTCTGTGACGCCATTTTACCGCAAAATTGAATTTCCTTCCATCATTTTTGCATTCTAACAAAAAATGCATCTTCAAAATATAACCGGTTGTCAAATGCAGTTCATTTTAACAATGCACCAGCGGAAGGAGTTGTCTATTATGATTTCTGTAGGTATTCTTATTTTCCCCAAAATTGAATATTCCCTAGACGGGGATTCATTGTAATATTCCTGCAAAGCGCGGACCCAATGATACTATTTTAAAAACCGATGATCGGAGGATACGTTATGTTGAAATCAAAATCAGTTCTCCAATCCACCGTGACCATGTCCCTCATGATGTTGCCGGAACACGCGAATCCGTCCGGCAATGTACACGGTGGCGAAATCATGAAATTAATGGATACGGCGGCTGGCGTTGCCGCACTCCGCCACTGTCGCACCAACGTCGTTACCGCCCGGGTCGACGAACTGGAGTTTCACTATCCGGTAAAAGTGGGTAATCTGATCACCTGTCACGCCCGCCTGAGCTTTGTCGGGCGAAGTTCCATGGAATCCACGGTCACGGTGATGGTAGAGGATCTATTTTCTGAAGAGCCGACTAAAATTGCGTTAACAGCTTTTTTTACGCTGGTGTCATTGAATAAAGAAGGCCGTCCCCAGCCGGTTCCTGCCCTGGAAATCACCACGCCGGAGGAGCAGGAACTGTTTGAGCAGGGCCGTCAGCGTTACCTAAGTTATAAACAACGGCAGCCAAAAGCGCCCTGACCGCCCGTTTCTTCTCCCGGCAGCCGGAAAATTTAACCTGTTTTTAACACAATATACCTATTTCCCAACGGAAAATTTGCTATACTGGAATCGGCAATTACGGTTGATTCTGGAGGAGAAGAATATGCGCGAAACAATCACTATTAATCGCATCACCCCCTGCCCGATATTGGGCCGTGAAGTAGCCCAGCAAATTTCTGCTTATGCGATACCCGGTGAAGACAAACGGACCAAAAGTGAATTATTGACCGCCTACTGTAGTGGCGGCGATGTCTGTAAAACGCCAGACTGCCAGTTTCTTGCCGGATTGTCCGGCAAAGCCTACACCAAAACTTTAGCGGGGATTTATCAATTTATCGACAACGTTTAAATTGTCATCTCTCCCCCTAACAACACGCAAAGCATTTTCTGAAACGCGGCGTTAACCTTGACTACATACTTAAAAGGCCTCCCGACGTCAACAAATGACGCACCGGGAGGCCGTTTTCTTTTATTATGCCTTACACACCGGCAGCCGCAAAAGTGTCACTGACGATTTGCCGCGCTTCGTCCTGAATGCGTCGCAGGTGTTCCTTGCCTTTAAAGCTCTCGGCATAGATTTTATACACATCTTCAGTCCCTGAGGGCCGGGCGGCAAACCAGCCATTTTCGGTGCAAACTTTCAGTCCGCCAATGGCAGCATTGTTGCCGGGCGCCCGGGTCAGTTTCGCCGTAATGGTTTCACCCGCCAGCAAATCGGTTTTGACCATTTCCGGCGACAATTTGCCCAGTACCGCCTTTTGGGCAGCATTGGCGGCAGCATCGATCCGTTCGTACGCTGGTTCTCCAAAGCGTTCCGTCAGCTCCCGGTAATACATTCCAGGGTCCTTACCGGTCTTGGCGGTGATTTCCGCCGCCAGCAGGCACAGGATGATTCCATCCTTGTCGGTGGTCCATACCGAACCGTCCTGCCGCAGGAACGAGGCTCCGGCGCTTTCTTCGCCGCCGAAGCCCAAGGAACCGTCCACCAATCCATTCACAAACCATTTGAAACCCACCGGCACTTCCGCCAGCCGCCGCCCCAGTTGTTTGGCCACCCGATCAATCATCGACGAGCTAACCAGCGTCTTGCCCACAGCGGCGTCGGCGCGCCAGCCGGGGCGATGGCGGAACAGGTAGTCAATAGCCACCGCCAGGTAGTGGTTAGGATTCATCAGCCCCGCGCTGCGGGTGACGATGCCGTGCCGGTCAAAATCCGGATCATTGCCAAAAGCCAGATCGTATTTTTCTTTTAGTTCGATCAATCCGGCCATGGCGTACGGCGACGAACAGTCCATACGAATTTTGCCGTCACTGTCCACGTTCATAAAAGCAAACGTCGGATCGGGATATCCGTTGATCAGATCCAGGTCCAGCCCGTAGGCAGCGGCAATGGCCGGCCAATAGCCCAGACCGGCGCCCCCCAGCGCGTCGGCTCCCAGCTTCAACCCCGCGTTTTTAATGGCATCCATGTCGATAATCGTCGCCAGATCCTTTACGTAGGGAGTGATATAATCGTACTCCCGCACATTATCCGCCTGCAGCGCCCGGGCATAAGGCAAACGCCGCACGTCCCGGTTAGCGTTTTTCAGAAACTCATTGGCCTTATCTGCCACCCATTTGGTCACGTCGGTATCCGCGGGACCGCCGTTCGGCGGATTGTATTTGATGCCGCCGTTATCCGGCGGATTATGAGACGGAGTGATGACAATACCATCGGCCAATCCTGCGGACCGTCCCTTATTATATGCCAGAATCGCCAGGGAAATCCCCGGCGTCGGCGTATAGTTCATCCCCTGGGAACGCAAAGTTTCCACACCATTGGCCGCCAGCACCTCCAGCACGGAGGCTAGTGCCGGTTCCGATAAAGCGTGAGTATCAAAACCCACAAACAACGGTCCGTTAATCCCTTTTTCACGCCGGTAACAGCAAATAGCCTGCGTCACCGCATGGACATGATCTTCATTAAAGGTGGCGTTCAACGAACTGCCACGGTGCCCGGATGTACCGAAAGAGATCTGCTGAGCTGCTTCACCGGCATCCGGTTGAACGGTATAGTACGCGCTGACCAGACGGGGAATATTCACCAAAATAGAGCTGGGAGCTTTTTGTCCTGCCAAAGAATGAATTGACATCAGGGCACCTCCGTATCATTTTTTTCGTTGAAACTGGAATACACTCCGAGTCAGAAAAGTTATTGGGCTCGCCCGGCATACGCACCGGCCAGGTTTCTGATCTGATCCCGCCACACCAGATAGGCCGTCTCATTCAAATGAAGGCCATCGTCAGTATAGCGTGCCGGCAAACGGCCTCCTATGTCGGTAAACGCCGTGGCCAGATCTACGTAAGGACATTTATAGTCCGACGCCACCTGCCGCACTTCGTCATTCAACCGACGAATATTTTCATTCGTGCGCAACCGGCGGGACGGAAAGATTTCATCATTAAAGGGCAGCACACTTTCCACATAAATCTGACATTCCGGCAATCCAACTTTCAGTCGCTCTAAAATCATCCGGTAATTAGCCGCAATTTCCGGTATTGAGCGTCCATAGCATAAATCGTTGGTACCAATCATAAGAAAAATCTGCGTGGGATGCAACGTAATGACCTGATCCAGACGGTTGAGAACACCTAGCGAAGAGTCGCCGCCAATCCCCCGGTTCTCCACGTCCAGATCGGGAAACAGACGGTTCCAATTGGCGCCGTAGGTAATACTGTCGCCTAAGAAGACGACGGGCTGTGCACCGCTGGGTTTCAGTGAAAAATACAGGGTTCTGACCCGATAATGAAATGAAAGATATTGAGGATCATTTGGCTTTCGAACCAGCGAATTAGCCCAAGAGTCAAATATCCGGGAACTTTGTTTTGCCGCCGATTGCAATGGTTGTCCCCCGAAAGCGGCTACCGCCGCCAGACAAATCAAAGCCATCGCCAGAACTTTTTTGCACATACTATATCTCTTCTTTCTGACAGAGCGCGTCGCATAGTTCGTTTTGTGCTGCAGGACGACTAAATACTCTCTTTAAAATTTTGCTGAATTTCAGTGAGCCTCATCCTGCCTTTCAGGATTCCGCCGTTTCAGAACCGCGCCACCAACATCGATTCATCCATTTCCCTCCTGTTTCTCCTGATCCCGTAAAAACTTTACGTATTTGTCGTGCAGACTCCGCACAGCAGCAATAATCGTTTTTTTTGTGTTTCCCTGGTACACGACAGCGATCTCTTGCACCAGTTCCTGTATATCGGCCAAATTCCGGCCCCTTAGCAAGCTGGCAGTGAAACGTTCCGAGAGGCGGGTTGACAGGGTACATTCTGCGTCAATGATTTTCCCTGTATTTATATCCACCACGACCACCAACGCCATGACATGGAACACTTCCACGGAAACCGTTCCCGCTGGCAATTTGGCATAGCTGGAAAACAAAACATTATTTGCCAATGCAATCCATCCACACTTTCTCTTATCCTTTCGGTGCCGCAAAAAACTCCTGCGCTTTGGCTTCGTCCCATCCCATAATTTCCTGCATCAGTTCCACCGTGTGTTGCCCCAATAATGGTGCCGGCGATTTCACCGCTCCCGGCGTCAGAGACATTTTTATCGGTACCCCGGGCACTTTAAAATTGCCGGCTACGGGATGCTCCACTTCCACAATCATCTCCCGTGCCAAAACGTGGGGATCATTTATTACATGCTCAATCGTGTTAATGGGTGCACAGGGCAAGCCCGCCGCTTCCAGTACAGTGATCCATTCCTGGATACTCCGTGTAACAAACACCGTATTCATCCGTTCTGTCATTGCCAGTACGTTAGCCGTCCGCTGCGCGTTAGTGACAAAACGGGGATCATTGATCATATCCGCCAACTCCAATACGTTGCAGAGTTTCTCCCACAACCGATCATTACCAGCTCCAACAATCACATGTCCATCACTGGCGGTAAAAGATGCAAACGGGGTAATGGAGGGATGACGATTTCCCAACGGCGTGGGATTGACGCCAGAGGTAACATAACGCGAGATGGCATTTTCCAGAATGGCCACCTGGCAGTCCAGCATACCCACGTCGATTTTCTGTCCCTGCCCGGTTTTTTCCCGGTGAAACAACGCCAGTAGCACACCATAAGCAGTAAACATGCCGGCGATTACATCCCCAACGGATGCTCCCACCCGGGTCGGTTCACCATCTTCCGCACCGGTGATGCTCATAATGCCACCCATTGCCTGAACAATGATATCATATGCCGGTTTATCCCGATAAGGACCAGTGTGGCCAAATCCGGAGCAGGCAGCATAGATTAGGCGAGGATTAATTTGAGCCAGTTCTTCATAACCCAATCCAAACTTTTCCATAGTACCAGGCCGGTAATTTTCTACCACCACATCCGCCCATTTCACCATTTCCTTAAACAGAGCCCGTTCCTCGGGCCGTTTAAAATTCAGCATCATGGAACGTTTGTTCCGGTTCAGACTCATGAAATACGCGCTTTCTTTGCCAACAAACGGGCCAAAGCTGCGCGAATCATCACCAGCACCCGGCGGCTCAATTTTCACTACATTCGCGCCATAATCGGCCATCATCATCGTACAATACGGTCCGGCCAATACCCTGCTCAGATCCAACACCCGAATCCCCGCAAGCGCTTGCATCGTTTTTTCCATCATTTTTACCTCCCGGTATTTCTGTCCTAGCAAATATATATTTAAAAAGCTATCAGTTTTTTCCCAATTTAGGCAAACCCTGACGCTGTTCTATTTTCTTACGCAATTCCAGCAGGCAGGGTGCCAGTTCATATTCCAAATGATCCATACAGCGCACGTTATCTTCATGAGCAAACGCAGCCACCGCCAATTGCTCCGCCGCATCGAACAAAGCTTTGAAAACCGGGGCTGGCAGCAACGCTTCCTGCTGACAGTCATGGCAGCAGATAAAATGCCGGAAATTTTGAACCCGGTTTAAATAATCCTGGATTTCCAGCTGCATTTGACGTGCCCGCCATAGGCAAAGCCGTTGACGCAATTCTCTGCCTAAGTCCAGAAACTGATCTATCTGTTCCGACAGCAACTCATAATATTCTTCCCGGTTCACGCCTTCCAGCCATAGGGTATCCTTGCCGCTGTCCAGGAACTCCTGCACCGTTTCCATCAGAAACAGAACTCCGGTATCGTTTTCATCTCCGGATACATTAACTATAATCCAGCCATCAAATTCTGCCAGGCCGCGCCGGACAGCATCCCAGCCGCTGTTCTCGCCAACTGCTAACTTAAAGCGTTGATAATTCATAAAACGGTTAACTCCAAATCTTTTTCATTTTTTGTACAGCCCGAAGGAGATATTCTCCATGCTGCGTCAAGTCCCTGCTAACCTCTGTCGTGGCAGCAAAATGTATCCAATCCCGGTAAATGATCTGGTTCAAAAAAAACACGTCCAGATTTTGGAACCGGTTGTATGTTCCGGTATCATCCAGGGAAGGTGCCACGGTCAGAAATTGTTGCAATTGTTTTTCCCAAGCCCGCAATAATTCCAATATGTCTTTCCGCCGTGGCGGCGTATGCGCGGCGAATGTGGCGACCAGACGCTGTTCCAGCGTTTCTTCACCGGTGCTTTGTAAATATTCCGGTAAACGATCCGGCGGCACCATCACCGCGCCTTTTATTCCCGCTCCCTGCTGCGCCAGCAGAATGTAACGAGGAGCATTTTTCTGGCGCAAACTTTCCTGCAGCACCTGCCATTCGACAAAGCGTTCATAACTTAGCGGCACGGAATGCTTTTCTGCATCCCCCAACCGATCGTCACCCCGTTCATCCGCATCTTCCGGCATAATGGCGAAACCATTTCCGGCCATCAGCACCGGATTGGCTCCCGTCACGCGGGCGATGGACACTGCCGCGGCAGCAACAGTCATGCCGCGGGGAAAAGTACCGACCGGCGCATCTTGCGTCAACGGCAATTTCTGTCTCCAGCCGACGGAACACCAAAAGCGAGGGCCTTGGAACCAGTCCAGCCAACCGGCAGGTACACTAAGATCAAATAACAACGGAAGTTGTCGCCATTCGGCGTCCGGTTCTTCACCAGCCGTCATCGGGCAGTCATCCAGAGCCAACACTGCCGCAGGACGAATGCCATACTGTTTCAATTCACGTAGCGCCCCCACCGTTGCCATAATAGCAGGTGGTGTCGCCATATTCTGCAACTGTGACAAAATTTCCGCCGGCATCTGCCGATCTACCAGCAACAAGGGCTGATTCTGCCAACATCCGATTATCGCGTCCAGCGGCGCGGTTTTCCAGGCAACCGGCAGGTTGTCCCAATATCGGCAGACTTCCCGCTGCAAGCCTTCACCCGCCGTTTCTGCCCGCCGGATTAAAAAATCCGAAAAGCGGGCCAGATTCTGCTGCACCAGAAAGTAAAAGCCTTCATTGGTCATTGTTGAGGGAATATGTGTAAAATATTTCACTTCTGTCAACCGATGCTGTGCATATATCTCTGCCAACTGCGGCAACAAACCTGCCGGTGATTCCATTGAAAACAATAGTAAACGGTGATCCTCCATCCACAGATCCCAGTTTTTCCGGCATTGATCCCGAATCATTTCACTGAACTTCTCCGTTGCCGATTCAATAACGGCAACACAGGAAGACTCCGGTATTTTATTTAATAATACCTGCACATGATAACCCAGGCCAAAACCGACAAGCACATATAAGGTTTGTTCCTGGATCGGCAGATGCTCCATGAGAAGTTTTGCTTCCTCTGCAGGGTCATACTGGCTGTGAAGATAAAAATCCCGGCCATCCACCCGGATAAATTTGCCGGTGGTCAATCCATTGCGTGAGGCGCGCACGATGTTTAATTCATTTTGTTGCTCCATTGTTCATCCCTTTCCGGTCCGGATTGCCGGATCCATCACTTCTGATTATCGCCATTTTCCTTTTGAATATTAAATTCTGCCGTTGCCTGTCACGTCGTCACTGTTCGGGAAACCAGGCCCGTCTCAGCGCCTGAACCGCCGCCGGTATCCGTTCTGCCGGAATTCGCGAAAAGTAGAGAATAACCTGTGGGATACTTTCTTCTAACGGTTCCCAGTAATAGTCACGAAGCAGCGCTACGCGACACCCCTGTGCCAAAGCCCGCGCTTGCAGTTCCTTCGCGCCCAGCGGCGATTTTATTCCAACGGTGATATGCAATCCCGACTCGGTTGTACGGAGTTCAACACGGTCCCCCAATACATCCCTCAACATATCAGTGAAAAAGCGGTTTTTTTCATAATAGTGTTTGCGTAAACGGCGAATTTGCCGTTCAAAATGGCCATCGGCCATAAAGGCGGCCAGTGCCAGCTGTTCCAGCGTCGCTGCCGTCTGACTGTACATGGAATCATTCTCCTGGTACACTTCCAGCAGCGAATCCGGCAAAACCAAATAGCTGATGCGGATCGAAGGTGGAATCACTTTGGAAAAGGAGCCCAGATAAATCACCCGTCCGCAGCTGTCCATTCCGGTCAGGGCTGGTATCGGCCGGCCAAAATAGCGCAATTCACTGTCATAGTCATCTTCAATAATCAGCCCGTCATTCCCCTGAGCCCAGCGAAGTAAGCGGTTACGCTGCCCCACCGGCATAATCCGTCCGGTGGGAAACTGATGCGATGGCGTCAGGTACACCAGCCGGGTTCCACTGTCCGTCAGCTCCTGCACCCGGACCCCCTCACCGGCCATTGGTACCGGGATAATGTCAAAATCATGATCGGCAAAAATCCGCCGGCCATTTTTAAAGCCCGGATCTTCAAAGGCAATATTATGGTGGCTTCGTTTTAAAATACGGCAAAGAATACCCAACAAGCTTTGTACGCCGGCGCCAATGACAATCTGATCCGGCCGGGCCGGAACGCCACGGGATTTTTTTGCATATTTGGCAATTTGTTTCCGCAGTTCTTCTTCTCCTTTGACATGCCCATACCCCATCAGCCGTTCCCGGTCGGCAAACACTTTATTGATATATCGTTTCCACAACGCGAAATCAAATCCTGCTAAATCCATTTCACCGCTGGCAAAATCATACGCCACCGGTTCCGGCATTGGGCGGGAACTCCGTTCCTCCATCACATTTTCCAACGCCGTCGGCATCGTTATTTCCAGGACTTCCAGCCGGTTAACGCTGTAGCAGGACCGGGTTCCTGGCGAAACGTACCCTTCACAAGCCAACTGCTGGTAGGCTTTCTCCACAGTGATTTTACTGATGCCAAGACTTTGCGCCAGCCGCCGGATCGAGGGTAACCGTTCTCCTTCTGCCAGGGAACTGTTACCAATTTCCTGCCGAAAGTGCTGATATAATTGAATATACAAAGGAACTTTGGCGCCAAAATCCAATACAATCAAACCCGTTCCCCCCCATCCATTGTTCAGCTTCATTTTTATTTCCGTCAAGTTGTTACGCGCCCATTTGTCAAAACAGTCATGCGCATCAACACAAAAAAAAGAGGCCCGGAACACCTGGTCTCTTTTCCGGGCGTCGGTCTCTGCATCATTTAACAATAACCACCGGCGTATCAGAATAGGTAACCAATTTGTGGGCCACACTTCCTAATAACAGCTGACCAAATCCGCCGAGTCCCCGGGTGCCGGAAACAATGAGATCGGCCTTTTGTTTCCGGGCGTATTTGATCACTTCATCCGCCGGATGTCCTTCCAGAACATCCGCATGGGCAACCACGCCTTGCTTCTCGCAAAGAGTCTTTCCTTCTTCGGCTTCTTCGACAAATTTTTGATGATACTGTTTTTCCAGTTCAATCAGATGATATGACTCTTCGAGATGATGCAGCGTCCGTTCGGAAACCGTAACAATGAAGATTTCTGCGGAAAGCTTTTGGGCCAGATCCACCGCCCATTCCAGCGCCTTTTTAGCATGGGCTGAACCGTCATAGGCAACAACAAATTTCTTTTCGGCCATGACCAACCCCTCCTCCTCATTATATACACGGTATCTTTA
>DATMYQ010000112.1:0-3008 GCA_035560935.1 Patescibacteria group bacterium
CTTTTCTTGGTGGTCATTTGTTCATTTTATAACGCATTATATTGTTTCAACGTCTTACCACCAAAAATGAACAGAATTCAGTGGGTATAAATCAAATCCACCGGATGCATGTCCAAATTCCCCGGGCCATGGTACCGAAAAACCGGGACCTCTTCGTTTACGTCCACCGGCAACGCATTGAATCTGACCATGCCACTGTCCGCTTCCGGTTCCAATGACATAGCGATGATGCCCGCCATCGGCTGGTCCATGGTTATTACGAAACTGCCAGCCGGAAAAGTCACTTCACGGAAACTGGTTTCTGTCTGCACACTGTTACGGAAGTGACCTTCAAAGTAATTGGCGAAAACCTTCTTGTCCGTTACCCGATAGCTTTCCACCATAAGCCGGTTTTCCCGGTTTAGCACCCGAATCGTTACTCCGGATTGGGCCAAAGTTTTAGCCACCGGCAAATACGCCGGCGGTAAAATATACGCTTTAGGCTTCTTCCGTACCAACACCGGTTCTGCCTGCTTCACATCCACAACAGTAATCGGCAGTGTAATTACTTCACCGGTAACAGCATCCACCAGCGGAAACGGATAATTTTCCCGTCTTTGTCCTTTGCTCACGACAACGATTTCTGAACCCGGTTCGCTGCTCTTTCCCTCGGCGATAAGTCGCGAGCGGCTATGTTCCACCGTTTGCCGGAGCAAATCCGAATTTTGCGCTGCCGTAAGCAAAAGCGCAGTATCCGCAACCACATGTCCGGTAACCCTTCGCAAAAAGTCCTGACGCCCCAGCCCAATGCCCCGACTCTCCACCAAAAAAGACAATGCCGGCATCAATCCCAGCGCGTTCCGTCCAATCATCGCATCCGTTCCACCCATATTCAACTGTCTGTCAGCGCCAGTCCCTGATACGGTATAATACCAGTGGTGCGTCAGCTGTTGCCCGTCCAATGCCTTTTCCACGTTGTCCAGAAACAAACCATCGGCTAAATCCTTTATTTTCTGTGGAACATTTGCATTCGTCGCCGACAATAAAAGAATATCGTGATATTTTAACATTTCGTGGCCCGCTACGCGGCTGAACTCTCCCGCAACACTGTATTCGTGATTATCAACAGCCAGATACGGACGATATGCGCTGAACGCCTGACGCAACGCCAACGTTTCCGGCAATTCCAGTTTAATGTGGTCCCTATTTTCATCAATCCGCCGCGCCGTACGCCGATCAAAATAATACGATCCGTCCGGATTACAACGGGGAACAATCAGTACTGTCACTTTTTCCAGTACAGTCTGCCCCAGCTCTTCCAACGCCAGCTTTCGCGCCATAACCAGCATCGCTTCGCCGCCCGCCGGCTCATTTCCATGTTGTTGCCCCTGGAGCCAAATCACCGGTTTGTTCAATCGTTGAATATCTACCGGTTCGCTCCGGGACGGTTTACTGAAAATCAATAACGGGATAGGGCGCTGTTCTTGAGAATAACCGATAATTTTTACATGCAGCCGATCACTTTGTCGCTGTAACTGATACAAATATTCCATCATCTCTTCGTGTGAAGTAAAAGACTCCCGCCCCGGCTTAAACGCCGGAGTACTATAAACAATGCTGGGAACAATATATTGTTTTTCCACCGCTTCATCCTGTTGATACACATGGTCGGGATAGTACGGCAGCGCCAGCGTAGATTGAGTGGGCAAACACGCCAAGGTCAACAACATACCGAATACGAAAAACAGCCATTTTCTATACCTGTTTTGCCATACGTTGTACATCATTCGCCTCCATATGCACCGTGTTTGCCGGCAATATTTTTACTGATAATCCTTATAAAAAACTTTGGAAATCAACGCGGTTCGCGAAGTCGTCTCTGCTTTGGCCAATATATTTTTCACATGAACCTTAACGGTCTCGACAGATATCATCAGCACTTCGCTAATCTGTTTATTGGTTTTGCCTTGCGTAATGAGTTTGATTACCTCTTGTTCCCGTTTTGTAAAGTCATAAGAGGTTCCTTCATTGCGCAATAAGTTTTCCGGCACATTTTCACCCTGCGGTCTCATCGTATTGATGCCGCAACGCACCGAGACAAAACCACTGTGCCCGTTAGGGCCAAGCGGTATTTGCAGCGCCTCTACCCCGCTCTGCACTCGCTCCGAAACTTTTATGGCCCCTTTCGGCAGAGTGGATGGCAGCAAAATCACAAAACTTGCCGTCCCGTAACGAGCTACCAAATCGCCAGGCCGGGCCACAGCTTTTTCCATCGTCTGCGCCACCCGGCGCAGGCAGTCTTCACCTTTTACCGCTCCGTGAGTTTCCACATATTCTTTAAACAACTCAATATCCACCAAAACCAGAGAAAGGACATCGCCATTGCGTAAAGCCCGGCGCCATTCCTTTTCAATCGTCACGTTCAGATACGCTTGCGTAGCAACGCCTGTCATTGAATCGATATAGGCCAATTCCTGCATATTTTGGCAGTACTGCTGGCATTTCAGATAATTCGTCACCCGCGACCGAATAATCGCCGGCGGACATTCCGGCCGGTTAATCCTATCCAGCGCGCCACTATCAATCCCTTTACTTTCATTCACTCTTTCGCCGTCGCCGGAAAGTAAAATGACCGGTATTTCCCTTGTATTAAAGTTTTCTTTAATCCGCCGGCAGGTTTCATATCCATCCATACCCGGCATTACGGTATCCAGCAACACCATATCCACAGTTACCGAGGTCAGGATTTTTAATGCCTGTTCACCGGAAAGAGCGGAAATCACTTTATATCTTCCCATATCTTGCAGTAATATATCACTCAGACTCTGGATATTGTGCGCTGAATCATCAATGATAAGAATGGTTTGTTGTTTATCGCCCATGCTATTTTCCCTTTCTGAAACCCCTCGCGTGTCATTGCGTTCAAACGGACCCGTTCTGCCGCGTACACGCTCTGTTTTTTTCTGTTTTTCAAAAAAAACCGCAAGGGAATTTATTCTTTGCCTTGTGCCCATTTTCCTGCAAAATAT
>DATMYQ010000113.1:0-5797 GCA_035560935.1 Patescibacteria group bacterium
ATAAAGTATAGAAACAAATGAAATGAATGAGGTGGAGGATCAACATGGCAAAGAAGACAATCAATGATTTCAGCAAAATGGTGGAGACTGGTGAAAAAATTACTTATTTGACGGCTTACGATTACCTCACTGCCAAAATGGTGGAAAAAGCCGGTATTGACATGATTTTGGTCGGTGATTCCCTGGGCATGGTCAGCTTGGGTTACGATACCACTTTCCCGGTTACGATGGATGACATGGTCCGTCACTGCCAGGCGGTTCGCCGCGGCGCTCCGGAAACGTTCATCGTGGGTGACATGCCTTACATGTCATACCAGAAATCCGATGAAGACGCGGTGGCCAACGCTGGTCGTCTGGTGAAAGAAGCGTTGGTAGACTGTATTAAACTGGAAGGCGGCGGGCCGATGATCGCCAGCCGGGTAAAAGCCATCCAGCAGGCCGGTATTCTGGTTATGGGGCATCTGGGTCTGACGCCGCAGTTCATGGGTCAAATCGGCGGTTATAAAGCACAGGGCCGCAGCGCCGCTGCCGCTATGAAAATTGTCAACGAAGCCAAAGCGGTCGAAGAAGCCGGTGCTTTCAGCATCCTGATTGAAGGCGTACCCACTGCCGTAGGCAAAGCCATCGCCGACGGGGCCGGTATCCCCATCCTGGGCATTGGCGCGGGTTCCGGCACCCATGGACAGCTGCTTATTTATGCCGATATGGTGGGAATGTATGACAACTTCACACCGAAATTCGTTAAAAAATATGCTAACGTGGGCGAAGTGCTGACCAATGCGTTCAAACAGTACAATGAAGAAGTCAAAAACGGTCAGTTCCCCAATGACGCGGAACATACCTACAAGATGAGCGCGGAAGAAGAGAAAGAATTCCTGGCGGAACTGAAAAAATAAGTTCCCTTGCGATCTTTCGCAAAGCGCTTTCAATAAGAACAGAACGGGGCACGCTGAAGCGTGCCCCGTTCTGTTGCCGGCTGGGTAAAAATTTTTGCCTCAAGGTGTCGGAAAAGTCTCAAAACGATGACGGAAAGAAGTGAGGACAGCATAGCCAACTGCATGATTAAAGAACTCAAAAAAAATGAAAGCAAATCTTGGAGATGCGAAATAGTACGAAACCGAGAAGGTTAATGAGGATGTAAAAGAGTAATTGAAGGAGTTTCCCATTAAACCGCGAAATAGAGAATATTATGAAGATAATATCACTTTGAGGGAGGGAATATCCATGGCAACCGATAGTAAGATTGACAGTAACGAAGCTATTCTGGCCGCCTTCCGATTCGTTCTCCCATATTTTAACAAAATTGTTCGTGAAGATATGGCGGTGGGACTGACGGATTTGAACGAGTATCTGGGATATTACCGGGCGAAGGAATTTGAACTGGACTTACCCGCCGGCAAACCCATTCGGGGGATCAAGACGATTGAAGACTGTATACGAATGGGAAAAGAAACTTTTGATGACATTCCGCCGGAAGTTTATGGAAGAACGATCAAAACCATCTTTACGCCAATATATGGAATCAATAAAGAAATTATCGGTACGCTGAGTTCGGGAATTGATTTGCAGCATAGCCTGGATTTGGTTTCCAATGTGGAAAGTCTGGCCACTTCCACCGTTCAAGTCTCGGATAATGTCAATCAAATAGCCAGCAGTGCCAGCGAACTGGCGGAAGCCGGACAACTGGCCATAAAAGTGGCGCAAGAACTAAAAGAAAAGAATCAGCATACCGCACAAGTGCTGGAATTTATTAAGAATATAGCGGCGCAGACGAATTTGCTCGGCCTTAACGCCGCGATTGAGGCTGCGCGTGCCGGTGAACATGGCCGTGGTTTTGCTGTTGTGGCCGAAGAAGTGAGGAAACTGGCCGAGCAGTCTCATGAAGCAGTGAAGAAAATACAGCATACCATAGAGGAAATGAATAATGCGGTTTCCGAAATCAGCAAATCTATTGAGGCCAATGGCGCAATCAGCCAGGAACAGGCAGCAACCACGCAGGAGATTTTAGCTAATATAGAAAGAATCAATGCGAATGCCAGGCAATTGCAGGCATATGTGGGTCGATATAAATAAAAAGATTTCCGACGGTATGCCGGAGAAAACGCAAAATAGAAGTGGCGAAACAGGGCGACTGCCAATCGTCCTGTTTTTTTGCAACCGGGCTGCGACAGCCGGTTACGTGTTGTAGGCAGTTTCACTCCAAAGCATCAGACAAAAATTAAAAATAAAGCGAGGTCCTGTATGGATAAAAACAGTCAACAAAACGATGCGCCACGGGAATTCGGCGCCGTCGAAAGCGTCCCCGCCAACGCCAGGACCCTGGCTTTTTGGGATATGGTCGCCACCTGGATCGGCGCGAATGCCAACAATGGCTCCTGGTATGTCGGCGGTGTTGTGGCCGGTACTGCCTTTGCCGGATCAGTCTGTGTGACCATGATTGCCAATCCCATTGCGTATCTGGTCATGGCTTTTATTGGTTTTATGGGCTTTAAGGTCGGTACATCAACCATGGCTCTTACCCGAGCCTCTTTTGGCATTCGCGGCAGTTATCTGCCTTCTTTGCTCAACACAACCCAGTTTATTGGCTGGACCGCGGTAAACACTTTCATTGCCGCTATCTCGGTCAGCTTTATCTTTAAAGAATGGTTGAACATGCCGGCTTTTGGCGAAGCGGGCGGAGATATGACGATGATCATTGGCATCATCATGATGAGCGTATTGCATCTGCTCTCAATCGCTGCCGGCCACCGTTCGGTTAAAGTAGTTGAACGGATTGGCGTGATCCTGGTTTTACTGCTGGGCATATGGGAAACCGTTGTTGTCCTCCAGAACGTATCATTGGAAGCGATTATGGCCTGGCAGCCGCCAGCCGACAAGCGTATGGGGTTTGGTACGGCCATGGATGTTATGGCTGCTTTCAGCCTGGGTTGGGTACCGGCCATTGCAGAATTTACCCGCTATGGTAAAAACCGTGCTACGGCGACTCTGGCGCCGATGATCGGCGCTAATCTGGCTTTGTTCTGGTTTGCGTTTGTGGGCGTTATTGCCACTATCGGCATGGCGATCACCACCGGCGTTTATGATCCCAACTATTCTGATCCCAGTACTATTGTCAGTAAACTGGGCCTTGGCAGCGTAGCCTTCCTGGTCATTATTATCACCAGCACTACGGCGAATGCCGTAAATCTTATGGCGGCCGGAATATCGCTGACCAATATTACAAAAAAAATTGCTCCGATTCATTCGCTTTGGCTGGTCACGGTCATTGCGGCGGCGCTTACTTTCGTACCCTTATATCTTTCAGATTTTCTCCATTCGTTCATTCTCTTTTTGGATTATGTCGGCATGGTTTTCGGGCCTTTGTTCGCCATTTTGATTGTTGACTATTATCTTATTCGCAAACAGGATTACGACCCGGATGCTTTTGTGGAAACCGGCGGGAAATACTGGTATAATAATGGATTTAATATAGCGGCGGTCAGCTCCTGGGGCGCCGGTGTTCTTTTCTTTTTGCTGTTGCAAAAACAACCACTTTTTGTGGAGAGTGTCGGTGCCGTTTATCCGGTTATTGTACTGAGCGGAGTCATTTATTATGTAGTTTCTAAATTAAGGGCCATCCGCAGTATTGCAAAGGAGGATACCAATGTTTGTTAAAAATGTTCGGTTGCGCGACCGGCCGGGACTATGGCGGATTCAAATCAAAGACGGCATGATTTTTTCCATATCGCCCAGCGACGGTCATGAGCCGGCAACGGACGAGGTGCTGGACGCAGAGGGCGGCCTGGCGGTTCCGCCATTTATCGAGCCTCATATTCATCTGGATACGGCGCTGACTGCGGGACAGCCACGCTGGAATGAGAGCGGTACTTTGTTTGAGGGAATTGAACGATGGGCGGAAAGAAAAACACTGTTGACCCCACAGGATGTCAAGAAACGGGCAATAACCATCCTTAAATGGCAGGCTGCCCAGGGAATTCAATATGTTCGGACCCATGTTGATATTACCGACCCTTCGTTGACGGCGCTCCAAACACTACTGGAAGTAAAAACGGAAGTGGCGCCGTGGATTGAACTGCAGTTAGTGGCTTTTCCCCAAGAGGGAGTGCAATCCTATCCACGCGGAATTGAATTGTTGGAGGAAGCGCTGCGGCTTGGAGCCGATGCTGTCGGAGGGATTCCCCATTATGAATTTACCCGCGAGTACGGGGTAGCCTCAGTCCATTCGGTATTTGAACTCGCGGCCAAGTACGATCGTCTGATCGACATTCATTGTGATGAGATCGACGATGAGCAGTCACGTTTTGTTGAAGTCGTTGCGGCGGAAGCCCTGCGCCGGGGAATGGGCAGCCGGGTAACGGCAAGTCATGCCACGGCCATGCATTCTTACAACAATGCGTACGTCTTCAAATTGTTTCATTTACTCAAACTTTCGGGGATCAATTTTGTCGCCAACCCATTGGTAAATATCCATTTACAGGGCCGGTTTGACAGTTATCCCAAGCGGCGCGGTGTTACTCGCGTCAAAGAACTGTGGGAAGCGGGAATTAATGTTTGCTTCGGGCATGATGACATTGTCGATCCGTGGTATCCGCTGGGAACCGGTAATATGCTCCAGGTGCTCCATATGGGACTTCATGTCTGCCAGCTCATGGGCCGCAGCCAGATCGAGCAGGCGCTGGATCTGATCACCGTTAACAGTGCCCGTACCCTGAACATCAGCTACAGATATGGAATTGCGGCAGGGAAACCGGCGAACCTGATTATTTTGCCGGCCGACAATGTATACGATGCGATCCGCCGCCAGGTGCCGGTGCGATACTCACTGCGTCAGGGGCGAATCGTGGCCGAAACAAAACCCGGCACGACAGTTTTTTATTGGAATTCGGAGCGAGCGGAGAATATTGCCTTTAAAAACGAACCCTGAGGCAGGGAAAACCGGCAGGCCTATTCAAAAAGTTTTTCTTGCGCTTTTTCTTGCGGACACGTTGATAATAGTTACAAGGAGGGGAAAGAATGAACCGGGGAGATTTTTTATGGTTGGCGGCACTGTGCGCCGTTTCGTCCGTCATGCTGCTTCCGGCCAGTCATCAGGTTTTCGTCAGTGCGACGAAAGAACAGCCGTATCTTATGGGCTTCGGAAAGTTTGCCATCCTGGCCACCATGGGAGAACTTTTGGCTATTCGTATCGGCACGGGGATGTGGAAACGACCGGCGGGATTAGGCTACCGCGTTGTCATCTGGGGATTCATCGGTATTTTTATTACTTTAATGTTTGAGGTGTTTGTCAGCGGAGTTTCGGCGGCCATTGCCAAAGGCTTGCTGTGGCCGGGTACGGCTGGCGGCAGAATAGGGGGCGCCTTTTGGATTAGTGCCATTACTAATTTGGTGTTTGCACCCACCTTTATGACGATGCATCGCATGACCGACACCTATATTGACCTCGTCTGCGGTGAAAATAAACCCTGGAGAACGGTGACTCTGTCCGCCGTAATTGCCAAAATTGACTGGCAGGGCATGATTTCTTTCGTGATTTGCAAAACCATTCCCTTGTTCTGGGTACCGGCTCATACGATTACCTTTTTGCTGCCGCCCGAGTACCGGGTGTTAATGGCTGCCTACCTGGGCATCGCGCTGGGAGTCATCCTCGCTTACGCCAAAAGGAGAAAGTCCGACGCAGTGGCCGGTGAGACGAAAGTGTAAACTTTGCTGCTTTGCGGATAAAAAGGAACATCCAATGGTTCGGATCTTATGGTGGGACATTTTTGTCTTGACACCGTGGACTGATATGTTATAATTC
>DATMYQ010000114.1:0-5227 GCA_035560935.1 Patescibacteria group bacterium
AATTCAATATTCAAAGACAATGAAGAGAAGAGTAGGAAGATGATTTCTTTTACAGAGAGCTCCGATGGCTGAAAAGGAGTAAAGAATAGTTTTCAGAACATGGTCTCAGAGTCGCGTTACTGAAATCAGAAATGAAACTAGGTTAGCCGGTTCCTTGCACCCGTTACAGTGCTAGGGTATATTATTGTACCCGAAAAGGTCAATACTGTGAGGTATTGGTAAACAGGGGTGGTACCACGGACAGATACTCCCGTCCCCTAGACAATGTCTAGGGGACGGGAGTTTTTTGCAATCCAACGGCATATTTTTACAATAAACTGGAACGGAGGGTAAAAAATGTTCGCAAAGAATGAATATGAAACGAATCTATGGAAGTTAAAGGGGATTCGCCTGCTGTTCTGGATGCACTTTTTTGCAGCGGTCTTAGTTCCGTTCTATGTCGACTGGGGTGGTCTTAAACTATCCCAGGTGCTATTTTTAAACTCGTGGTTAATGTTGTGGAACTTTCTGCTTGAGGTACCTACAGGTACAGTCGCCGATTTTCTTGGACGTAAGGTGTCACTAATGGCTGGGAGCGTGGTTGCAGCTCTCGCAGCGATTCTCTATGCGAGCAAACCCGATTTCTATATTTTTATGGCGGCTGAAGTGCTATTTGCGGTGTCATTTACCCTGCATTCAGGGGCAGATGAGGCACTGGCCTACGATAGCCTAAAGGAAATTGGGCAAGGAAACAAAGCAAAAAAAACCTTGACCGCCATGGAGTCGTTCAAGCTCGGCGGCATTGTTGCAGCAACAATATCAGGCGGATTTATCGCCGCCCATTTCGGCTATGATGCGCCGATGCGGTTCTATGTCCTGCCAGCACTAGCGGCCTTCGTGCTGGCCTGCACGCTTAAGGAACCGCCAGTCCGAGTGGCCGATGCGACCCGGACTGGCTATATAGCCATCCTCCGTGAGGGAGGGCGATTTTTCGTAAAAAGTCCAGTGCTGATGCTGCTTACGGCCGAATTGGCCTTCACCAACGCACTGGCTTGGGGGTTGATCTGGCTTTTCCAGCCACTCTTGGCAAGTGCAGGACTTTCTGTTGCTTACTATGGCGTAGTTCATGCGGCGGCCTGTATCGGCCAGATATTTTTCCTGAGTAATGTTGAGCAGTTAGAAAGACTGCTGGGGTCGAAGCGGTCGCTTTTGGTGGCCGCGACAATCGTCACCGGCGGAGCATTCGTGTTACTGGGCATAATCGGTCATCTGGCACTGGTAACGGTACTTATAGTTGTAGGCTTCACTTTCAGCCTGCCACGAATACCAATTTTCAGTGCCTACATGAATAAGTACATTCCTTCCGACAAGCGGGCAACAGTACTGTCCCTGACTTCGATGTGCCGGACACTGGCCATAGTGGTAATAAATCCGCTCATCGGGTTGCTGGCGGACTGGTCCGTGGCATACACGATGATCATTCTCGGTGTGGGACTGATGGCTGCGGGATTCTTTTCGAGGATAGAGGAACGGCATCTCGAAGGATAAAGCCTCGTTCATTTCACCTTCTTACGCTAAGGCTTTCCTTCTGTTTGTTGAGCCATCTGCGTTTTTTCTCCTTCTGGCGTGTATTTTTTACGCCAGCGATAAATCATGTTGCTGATAACCCCCAGACTTTCTGCAATTGCGGTGACTCTGTACGTTTGCTGCTATAACTCATGCGTACTGCACGTTTTTTAAATTCCTCATCATACTGCTTGCGATTAACGGAGATTTTGATAAGCTCCTTTTCATTTGTTTGTATCTTATCACTTTGTCCGAAATTTTAACACAGACCCCTCGAATTGTGATTGTTCCAGCGCCCAGTGTGCCATATTTCTGACTCTTTCATGGGGATCCGCCAACGCCTGGACAAAATATTCACGGTACTTCACAGGATCTAAATTGGCCATCGCCCGAATCGCCTTGCATTTCCAAAACCAATAGTCTTCTTTGGCGATGTACCAAAAACGGGGCTGAAGTTTGGTTTCATAAATCTCCTGATCCATTTGGAATATCTGTTCCAGTGACAGAACTTCAGACAGCGGCCAAGGTTCGGGAAATTCCGCTTGCCCTTCCTGCCATGCGCCAGCATTGGCCGGGCAAACGTTCTGACAAATATCGCATCCATAGAGATTAGTACCCATTTTATCCAGTAGCGCTTCTGCCGGCGCGGCTTCCGAACGAAATGTCAAAAATGCAATACATTTCGTTGCATCCATGGTTAATGGAGCGGAAAGCGCCCCCGTTGGGCAAGCAGCCACACATTTTTGGCAGCCCTCCGGGCAGCCGAAGTGATGGCTTTCCGGCGAATTCTCTGTACTGAGTTTTTGATCAACAACCCAAGTGTCAACCCAGACCCAGGATCCTTTTTGGGTATAAAGAAAATTATTGTCACGAAACTTTCCCAACCCCGCTTTGACGGCCGACCAACGTGCCGGAGCCGCATTCTGCGCCGTTCGCATGCCTAACTGCTGCAAATACTGTTCAAACGCTGTGTTGGTGGCAAATTCTTGCGAATATTTCATCCGTCCATCCACAAGAAATACCTTCCCAATGAGTTTTTCCAATTCGTTGGATACATGGTACTTGTCATACTGTCGCAAGCAAACGATGATGGATTCTGACCAGTCCAAACTTTCACGGGGATTAGCCAACCGTCTGAGCTGATCGTAAAAAGCGGCCGCATGCGGAAAAATTTCACTGCGTTTATTAATTTGAGCCAGAAATTCCTTAAAAACACCGGCTTGGATTATCCCGCAGGCATCATAACCTAACTCCAGTGCTTTCGCTTGAATTTGTTCTTCCAGTTTCATATACCCACCCCCAAAATATAGTTTTTCCCAAACCCGCCGCCTGTGCTGTCATCGGATGTGATCTTGAATTAATTTTTCCAAAGCGGTCAACGCCGGCGCCAACCATTTTTCCCGGTGGAATACCATGTGCGCCTGGATCGGAATGGACTGGCCGCGCCAGTCAAAAGCAACCAGCTCACCGCGTTTTAATTCTTCCTCCACGACAATTTTCGGCAAAAGAGATATTCCCAGACCGTTTTTGACGCATTGCCGAATGGCTTCCAGACTGCCGAACTCCATGATGGTGTTGGCTTCCACCCGCTCCTGTTCCAGCAGGTTTTTCAAATCCATCGGGTATCCGCAGTACCCTTCCGGCAGCAGCAGCGTGTGCCCCGCCAGATTTTGGGGCTCCAATACCGGGTTTCCGGCCAGTTCATGGTCGGGTGATGCGATGAATACCGTCTCGCCGCGAAACAACACCATCTGCCGCAGGTGCTGCTGTTTGGATTCGTCGTTCAGACTGAAGGCGACATCAATAGTATTTTGTTGAAGCCACTGCGGAAAATCAATGCAGTTCCCTACTTTGATATTAATCTGGACTTTGGGATAGTGCGATCGATATTCTTTCAATAACGGCGGCAGCCAAAACACACACAGGGTCTCGGCCGCCCCGATATTGAGCGTTCCCGACACCTCATCCCCCTCGTCGAATAAGCCTTTGATGGCCTCGGTTTCCTTTACCATGCGCTCCGCAAAGGGGATGAGTTTTTTCCCCGGTTCGGTCAGGAATACCTTTTTGCTCATGCGTTCAAACAGCCTGGTTCCGAGGTATTGTTCCAGACTTTGGATTTGTTCAGAAACAGTGGACTGCGAGTAATTCAGGCTTCTGGCTGCCTCGCCAAAATTCAACAAGCGGGCTACCGTAATAAATGACCGCAGATTTCTTATATACATATTTTCACATCCATCGCCCAAACCGATCGTTCTGATCAAAACAATCGACTTAACACCCTTTCCATTCGATGATACGATATATGTAACTTTTCGTCAACGAATTTGAGTAAAGGGTGATCACCGTGAACCAGCAAACGGAATTGAAAAAAACCATTACCTGGCTGCAGGGGGCCGCGTTAACAACCGGCGCGGTACTGGGCGCGGGAATCTTGGTACTTCCCGCCATTGCCGCGGATATGGCCGGCCCCGCCTCGCTGATCAGTTGGCTGCTGATGGGAATATTCTCCCTGCCGATGGTCATTGCCATCGGCTTCATGTCATCGCGGTTTCCCGATTCCGGCGGGATGGCTTCTTATGTACGGCAGGCCTGGGGCCACCGGGCCAGCCAAGTCACCGGCATCCTCATGCTGACCGCCATGCCCTTCGGCATGCCGGTCACCGCTTTGGTCGGCGCCCACTATCTGGGCAGTATTTTTGGCTGGTCACCGCTAGGCATTCATTTTGCGGCCGCCGGCCTTCTGCTTACGGCGATTGCACTGAATTATCGCGGCATTGAGCTCTCGGGGCGAACGCAGATATTCATCGTTTCTTCGATCCTGTTGATTCTTGCCCTTACCGTTTGGTCCGCCATTCCCCAGGTACATGCTTCCGCATTTGAAGTCTTCCTGCCGCATGGCTGGATTCCCGTCGGCGAAGCCATGACGCTTTTATTCTTTGCGTTCATTGGCTGGGAAATGATCGGACACTTGGCGGAAGAATTCAAAAATCCCCGGACCGATATTCCGTTGAGCCTCGGCGTTGCGGTTTTGCTGGTCAACGTATTGTATTTTTTCGTTGCATTCGTTACGGTGGGAACCGAAGTCTACCGGTCCGGTGATCCCCTGACTGCGGTAGTCACCTTGGTCACCTTTCGCTGGGGTGATATCGCGGGCACCTTAGTGGCTTTCCTGGGCTTCATCGTTTGCTACTGCCCCGTTCATACTTACATCGCCGGTTTTTCCCGGCTGGTGTATGCACAGGCGCGGGACGGCAATTTCCCGAAAACCCTCGGCCAACTGCATCCGGATTTTCAAACCCCACATATCGCGCTGGTTTTCTTCGCACCCGTTTACTTATTCATCCTTTTCCTGAGCTATCAGTTTTCCTGGGATCTGAAACCTTTGTTCAGTCTCCCCTGCGCCAATTTTCTTGCGGTCTATACACTGGGAATGGTGTCGGCAGTCCGTATCATTCCCAACAAACTGGGCAAAGCGTCGGCCGGGATCAGCGCCGTCCTGTCCTGCGGTGTTTTTCTGTTTTTGGGATGGTTTGCACTGTTTCCCATCGGGGTAACGCTGGCCGTCGTCTATTATCAGCGGCGAAAAAAGGGATAACAGAAACCGCCTCCGCGCTTTGCCCCTTTACCCGAGCTTCTGCTGCGGGAAAAGTTTTTGGGAATGACGTCACGCAGCCCATTATTC
>DATMYQ010000115.1:0-3418 GCA_035560935.1 Patescibacteria group bacterium
AAAACCAATACAGCGGATCCTGCTAAAAATGATAAAACCCCGGGAACTTCTCCGGCAATTCCGTCCGGAAAAGCGGATGCGAAGCCGGACAGCACTAAAAAACCTTAATTCATCCCCAACTTCAAATGAACAAAAGCAAAACCCACTCGGAATTTATTTTTCAAGTGGGTTTTGCTTTTGTTCATTAATTTGTTTTGTTTTTGGGAGAGTAACTGGTCGGTCCGTCTTCATATCCGACTTGTTTCAACCACCATGCCGGATAGAAAACTTCTTGTGCAACATTTTCTTTGGTATTTAAATATCCGTCATTGTACTTGACGTAGAGCGTATCGGATAGCTTCCACCAATCCTTTAAAATGGCTGTTGCGTTCTTTTCGCTATGTTTCGCCAGCAGTTGCCGGGCACCTTCCCGATCTCCCCGGTTCCACAAAGCGAGGGATTCCCCCTCCAAAGCCTTCTGTGTCCCAAACGCCTGCGCCTCATAGCGTTCCTGGACAGCATTAATGTCTTTAATCATATAGGAATACTTCAGCATCGCATAGTTGGCCACATAGTTGAATGCCGTCCACATGCTCCGCCGATCTGCGGTAAGAATATCAGATCGCTGAATGGATTCCGGCAACGCGCCTGCACCAGCATAAAATGGCATCAATACGGCAGTAGCCGGTCGGTCCGGACCAAACCAGGTCAAACCGCCCACGGCATCCGGTAGCCACTTGCGCGACTGATTTACATATGCATAAACACAACGGTAGATATTCAACGGTCTTTCGAATTCACCAACTACAGAAGTTAAGCGGCCTTCGCGGTCAGCCGTTGACTCCGCCTGACCCTCAAACCGATTGGGATCACCAAACGGCCCCGCCGCCAGTCCTTTGGTCAAGTCAAATTCCGTTCCCTCATAGTTGTCCCGATGAATTGCAAAAATATCTTTTACATCTAATTTTTGATCCGGCTTGATGCTAAACGGATAGGTTCTGGTGAACGCTCCCTCCACCCAGGCCGGCAAGTTAAGGGATGGTGCCACCATGGACTGGGCACGCCAAATCCGGCGCAGCGAATAATACGGATGATGGAATTCTCCGTCGCCATATACACTGGTAAAATCAAGCGTTCCGTCACCCGGCTTCCACCAGCCTTTTTGCTGTGCAATGTCGAAAACGTTAGCGGAAAACATCATATTTTCATCATCTTTAACTACATCGCGAATTCGAAACTGATTGGCTGCCACAAAAAACTGATCATCCGGTACACGTTGAGCTACCCAAACGCCGCCGGTTCCTTCCATATCGTAACCAGCCATCTCCATGACCCAGCCTTCATTAGTATCCGCTACCAGCAAGGTTTCCCCTGTCCCGTAGTAACCATAAGTTTCGATCAGGCTTCCCATCAGCTTAATCGCTTCCCTGGCTGTTTTACAGCGCTCCAAAGCCACTCTAGAAAGTTCCGCCGAATAAAAAATACGTTTTCCCGGCGCCGGCTCCGGATGCACTTTTGCTTTGTCGGTGCATTCGCCAATTGATAATTGGTGTTCGTTCATAACACCGTAATTGGCGTCAAAATATGCATACGTGTGCGCTACTTGGGGGATATATCCCAGCGGCACGCTGGCTGGTGTATCTTTATGAAGATAACCCGGTCCACGATCATTGGTTACAAGACGATGGCTGGCGCTGGCTCCCCACTGGGGTTTTACGTCCAGTGCATAGTGCGCATAATATACCGGCCGCAAGCTTCCCGGCTGATGATCCATTGCCGGCACATAGATCATGCTCCCGTCACCCAGTCCATCATCAGAATGAGAAACTATCACCGATCCGTCAACCGAAGCATCCTTTCCTACAATCGTGTTAGTACAGGCTAATGCTTGCAAAGGTATAAGTAACCATAATATTGTTACCAGACAAAATGCTACCTTTTTCATGCTCATGCCCCTTCCTACGGTTCTTCTCTCCTGCAATCTCAATTCATTTCAGGTCAGCTTATCAAATTATATTTCTTATCTTTAATCACCTCGTTTTATCTTTTTTATCCATTTCCGCTTTTAGTATCCCAAACATACCGATACTTCCCACAATATCATCTTCGACAACGTCAATCTCATTCCTCCTAAATTCACCATTATACCATCGTGTATAAAAAAGAATCGGACTGCGCCCTTCCGCTCCAGTCCAATTCCTGTTCACCAATTACTGATTATTTTAACTGATTCCACTCCGACTCTTTAAATCCAACCAGTATCTTATCAGAGTCAATCAGCAGTGGCCGTTTGACCAGCATACCGTCGGTAGCCAGAAGCGTTAGCATTTCCGATTCCGACATACCCGAAAGTTTATCTTTCAACTGCAATGACTTATACAAGAGACCACTGGTATTAAAAAACTTTTTTAGCGGCAGTCCGCTTTTATGCCACCATTCTGTCAGTTCCTCTACCGTGGGATTTTTCTCTTTGATATGTCGATCAGTATATGAAATCTGTTGATCATCCAACCAGCGTTTAGCCTTCTGGCACGTAGTACACTTGGGATAGCAAAGCAATTGACAGGCCATTCTTTTTACCAACTCCTTTCATCATTGCCATTATTTTTTATACCGGAAAGAGGATACGGGCCGCAAAAATAGCCAGTGTCAACGTCAACGCGCTCAACACTGTTGACATCATCACTGCCTGTGAGGCAAAATCTGGGTAGCTGTCTTGTTCCACGGCGATTAACGCGGTGTTTACCGCCGTTGGTACTGAATGGGCGATGAATATTGTTTGTGCTACCACGCCATTAAAACCTAATAAATAAATACAGATCAATGCAAGCAATGGACTAACGATCAACTTGACCATTACTGACAGATAGGCTTCCACGTTACTAAAATCGAAGGTCGTTTTGGATAGTTGTACCCCCAGCGTCAGCAAAGCCACAGGAACCAGCCCATTTTTGATATATTCCAGTGCCGGCCATACCGCAGTTTGTGTCAAGTCAAAGGACATATTTTTCAAAATAAATGCCAACAAAATTACATATATAGATGGCATTTTCATTACTTGTAGCAAAGAGTCGCGTGAACTTAAACGTGAGCGCCCGGCATTATAAAATCCCAATGTATTACCCGATATATTCTGCAACACCAGAATAATAATTTGCGCTGTGATCGCCGTCTGAATATACGGTGTCGTCCCATTGACCACAAAGGGACCGCTGCTAAAAATCAGCGTGATCAGCGATACTCCTATATTCCCTGAGTTGTTAAACATCACTGAATTTTTAAAAGCGTTGGTCATGCCAATATCATAATGGCGGATTTTCGCCACAATTCTTCCGATCATATCATGCATAATCAGCAGCAACAGACCACAAAACAATACATTTATCATATCCAGATGTAATGGAGTGGTATATAGATTGACGAAAATAAAACCAGGGAC
>DATMYQ010000116.1:0-3315 GCA_035560935.1 Patescibacteria group bacterium
ATTATAAACAACTGAAAGGTGGATCTGTATTTTATGGAATCAATGATTCGCGACATCAACCTGGCTCCGCAGGGAATGGAAAAAATCAACTGGGTAAGAGAATTTATGCCGGTTTTAAACACTCTGAATGCAGAACTGTCAGTAACCAAACCGTTGCAAGGTAAAAATTTGGTAATTACTATGCATTTGGAAGCCAAAACCGCTTATCTGGCAATCGTTTTGAAAAATGCCGGAGCCAATGTGGCCGTAACCGGCAGCAATCCACTCTCCACCCAGGATGACGTGGCTGCAGCACTGGCTTCACAGGGCGTTAAAGTATTCGCCTGGTATAATACCACCACGGAGGAATACGAGCAATTCCTTCACAAAGCCCTCGATACCCGTCCTGACATTATCGTCGATGACGGCGGCGACCTGGTATCGTTGCTTCACGGCGAACGCAGCGAGCTGGCCGCCAATATTCTTGGCGGCTCCGAAGAGACGACCACCGGTGTTCTGCGTCTGCGTTCACTGGAGAATGCCGGCCGCTTGAAGTTCCCGATGATTGCAGTCAACGACGCTTATTGCAAATATTTGTTCGACAATCGCTACGGTACCGGACAATCCACCTGGGACGGCATCATGCGGACCACTAACCTGACCGTAACCGGAAAAACAGTGGTAGTGGCCGGCTATGGCTGGTGCGGCAAAGGGGTGGCCATGCGGGCCAAAGGCCTGGGAGCCAATGTCATCGTCACCGAAGTGGATCCGATCAAAGGCATTGAAGCCGTATTCGATGGTTTCAACGTGATGCCGATGGAAGCCGCTGCCAAAGTCGGCGATATTTTCGTCACCCTGACGGGCTGTAAAGACGTTATCCGCGGCGAACACATCGCCAACATGAAACACGGCGCCATCATGGCCAACTCCGGTCACTTTGACGTGGAAATCAACAAGGACGAGCTGGCCGCTTTAGCGGTTTCCCGGCGCACCGTCCGCAAAAATATTGAAGAGTTCGTGATGAAAGACAACCGCAAGGTCTACCTGCTGGCGGAAGGCCGACTGGTCAATCTGGCCGCCGGCGACGGTCATCCCACGGAAATCATGGACCTGTCTTTCGCCATGCAGACCATTGCCGTACTGCATATCGTAAATCACCACAAAGAAATGTCCCCGACGGTCCACACGGTGACCAAAGAGATGGACAACAAAATCGCCGCGTTGAAATTAGCCGCCATGGGCTTTGCCATCGACGCTCTGTCGGATGAACAGGAAGCCTATCTGCACAACCATCCATGAGCGAAGAAGCCGTTCTGTTCATTCAAAAAGAAGTAGTGGCCACCGGCCAAGCGCTGCTGCATAAAAATCTTGTGACCGGAACCTGGGGCAACGTCAGCGCCCGGGTTCCGGAATCACATTATATCGCGATCACGCCTTCCGGCAGCGACTATCGTTATCTGTCGCCTGCGGATATCAGCATTGTGGATTTGCAGGGACGCGTCATCACCGGAGAAAAAAAGCCTTCTTCCGAATTGCTGCTCCATTTGGCCATTTATCAGGCAAGACCGGATGTCGGGGCCGTGGTTCATACCCACAGCGTGTTCGCCAGCGCCTGCGCCGTGGCTCATAAGCCCATTCCGCCCATTATTGAGGATCTGGTTCAGTTGGTGGGAGGGAGCGTGGACGTGGCGGAGTATTCGCTGCCCGGCACCCGGGAACTGGCCGCCAACGCTGTGAAAGCGCTGCAAAACAAGCAAGCTATTTTAATGGCCAACCACGGAATGGCCGGTTGCGGCCGTTCCTTAAACGAAGCACTTACCGCCTGTGAACTGGTGGAAAAAGCGGCCCAAATCCTGATCTACGCTCAGCAATTGGGGGGAGCCCAGGTATTGGGGCCGGCAGACGTGGCGGTCATGCACGGTTTTTACCGTCAGCATTACGGCGGGGAAATTCATACGCAAACAGTGAGGGGGACAAATGATGGCAAAAATATTGATTAAAGATACGGAAGTACTCTCATCCGATGGGACGATCCGTACCGCCGATATCGCCATTGACGGCGACAGCATTTGCCAGATGGGCAAGATTTCACCGGACTGGAGTGCCGACCAGGTCATTGACGGCCGGGAAAAATTGGCCATTCCCGGTTTTATCAACGCCCATACACACGCATCCATGAGCTTGTTCCGGGGCTACGCGGATGATATGCTGCTGATGGACTGGCTGGAAAATAAAATCTGGCCGGCGGAAGCAAAGCTCACCGGTGACGACGTTTACTGGGGCGCTATGCTGGCCATTGCGGAAATGCTTCGTTCCGGCACCACCTGTTTTGCCGATATGTATTTCTTTATGCCCGAGGTGGCTAAAGCGGTAAAAGAAAGCGGCATCCGGGCCGCATTGTCCCGCGGCATGGCCGGTGTGGCGCCGACCGCTCAGCTGGCGCTTGAAGAAAGTGAATCCTTTTTCCAGGAATGGCACAACAGCTGCGACGGTCGGATCACCGTAATGCTGGGACCGCACGCTCCTTACACCTGCCCGCCGGATTATCTGAAAAAAGTCTGTGCGCTGGCGGAAAAACTGGGATCGGAAATACATATTCATTTGTCGGAAACCGCCGGCGAAGTGAATGATTGTTTGAAACAATACGGTAAAACTCCCATCGCGCTGATGAATGAAATCGGTCTGCTCGATCATGGCGTACTGGCCGCCCACTGTGTCCACCTGTCGCCGGAAGATATTGCCCTGATGAAGCAGAAGAAGGTTCGGGCTGTGCACAATCCCGGCAGCAATATGAAACTGGCCAGCGGCGTGGCACCGGTGCCGGAGCTGATTGACGCCGGTGTCTGCGTCGCCTTGGGTACCGATGGACCGGCCAGCAATAATAATCTGGACATGCTGGAAGAAATCCGCTTGGCCGCTATGCTGAACAAGATTCACCGTCTGGACCCGCTGGCGGTTTCACCGCTGCAAACCCTGGACATGGCCACCGCTCAGGGAGCCGTCGCCCTCGGACTGCAGCAGAAAACAGGCCGTCTGGCCGTGGGCTTTAAGGCCGATATAACTTTAATCGATATGAACGCCGCTCACTGGTATCCCCGTCACGACCGGCTGTCCCTGCTGACGTATTCAGCTCAGGCGGCTGATGTTCATACAGTGCTGGTTAACGGACAAATTCTTTTGGATGGCCGCCGCCTGACCACGCTGGATGAAGAGCGGATACTGTTTGAAGCCAATCGCTGCGGTTTGCGGGTAACCGCAAAAAATCAATAAAAAAATTCACTTTTTTTCATTACGGAACAGGATTTTGCCGCTGAGTATTGAATAGCTATATAGTAT
>DATMYQ010000117.1:0-3118 GCA_035560935.1 Patescibacteria group bacterium
GGGCCGCCATTAGCCCCGGGGCAAATCCACCGGTTCTTCCGGAGCTGACATCAAATTCAGCGCCGCCAAACGCCGGCGTTCCTTTAGCAGACAATAAGCGACCACCAAACCACAGCCGATATCCGTCAGCGGCCCCACTGCCCAGATACCGTTCAGGCCAAACCAGGGCGGCAACAATAGCAAAAGCGGAATCACCAGCAGGATCTGCCGGACCAGTGTCAGGAAGATCGCCTGTCCCGCCTGGCCTACCGCCTGAAAATAATTTGAGCCGACAATTTGAAAACCAATCAGCGGCAGCAGGCAAAAACTGATCCTCATGCCCGGCGTACCCATCGCCACCAAAGCCGGGTCCGGGCTGAACAAAGACAGGATTTGCGCGGCGAACAATTCCGAAAGCACAAATCCCACTGTGCAGATAGCGGTGGCCGCCAGTATAGCCTGTTTCAGTGCCTCCCGGACCCGGTCCAGCCGCCGGGCGCCGTAATTATAGCCAATAATCGGCTGAACGCCCTGATTAATGCCGAACACCGGCATCAACAGCACCATGATCATCCGGTTAATAATGCCAATAACAGCGACGGCGGTTTCGCCTCCCCACTGAATCAATTGATAATTGTACAAAAAGACGATCACGCTGGAACCAATCTGCATCAGAAACGGCGATAAACCGCTGCGGCAAATGTCTTTCACCAGCGGCAGTTCCCAACGCAGGTTTTTCCAGCGCAACGTCAAACCGGAACCTTGCCGGCAGAAAAAGGCAATCACCCAAACCGCCGCCACCGATTGCGCCAGCACCGTAGCCAATGCCGATCCCCGAATGCCCATTCCCATGCCGAAAATAAACAGAGGGTTCAGCACTGTGTTCAGCGCTGCCGCCATCAGCATCGTTCCCATCGCAGTCCGGGGGTGCCCCGCCGCCCGGATCAGGTTGTTCAAACCAAACCCGATATACATCGGCAGGCTGCCCCAGAGAATAATCCGGGTAAAATCCCGGGCGTAGGGCAGCACGTCCGGCGAAGCGCCCAATAGAATCAGCACCGTATCCAAATCCGCCAGGCCCGCCGCCGTGGTAATCACCGCGCTGACCACCGACAGGCTCAGCGCATGCCCCAGGATTTTTTCCGCCTGCGGCATTTTTTGTTCACCGATGCGGATGGATACCAGGGCGGCAGCACCCAAACCCACCAGCATTCCCACTCCCATCATCAGAATCATCACCGGAAAAGCAATCGTCACCGCCGCCAGCCCGATGGCACCCACGCTGTTGCCGACAAAAATACTGTCCACAATATTATATAGCGCGTTCACCAGCATCCCGACAATCGCCGGCAGGGAAAATCGCCAAAGCAGCTTGCGGATCGGCTCTTCTCCCATCATTTGTGAATGGGTTTCTGTTTTCATCATTTCCTTCTCCTGTGCCAGACGAACCGCGTTTTATTCCAGCGATTCAATGAAATGCGAACGCATTTTCAAGACGCTTAGTTTCCCGTATATGACCAAGCATGTTCTGGCTCACCATACGATTGAATCAACCGCTTTTTTAATAGTAATGCCGACAGACCTCATTCCGTTTGGGTCCGCCGGCATTCTCGGTTTAGCTCCGGGTTCACTTGCTGTGCCACCGTTTGCTGGAGGTTTCGATACGATTCCAATCCGCAGACTCGCCATCCGTTGCTGCGGGTACTGTTTCCGGCTGCGCGCCGGCGATAACCAGCAGTTGGACCTGGGGTTGCTGTTCCTGCAATTCTTTGCTAATGACGTCAATCAGTTCCTGCACCTCCCGCATCGTGCGATGCCCGGCAAACAGCAACTGGACTTCCACCCGCATCGTCGCACCGGAATGTGAGGTGCGAAGATCTCCCAGATCTTCGTACCGATCGAAGTATTTAACCAAAATATTCAAAATCAGCACGCTCACCGATTCTTCTATATCATAAAACTTGAATAAATAGGCTACGCCTTCTTTTTCAAAACGGACCCGGATTGCCGGCAATGTATGCAAAAAGCCCAGTTCGCCGTTCAGCTTGCGCAACAGCTTCCGCATGTCGGTCAAAGCTTGAATCGCGCCGGCGGAAATAAAGGTGGTCTGGGCCAGATCACACATGATTTTACGGCCGCCATCGTTAATGGCACCGGTCAGCACGGCCTTCAGATCCGCCAATATCCGGTCGTCCACCGCCACCGGCAGGGAGACCACCCGCAACGTTCCCGTGCCGCGCACGTCAAAGTCAACCATTGTCCGGCACGCTCCCTTCCTCTCCACCATCCGGCATATCCGGCTCCGGCCAGAATTTGCGCAATGTCAAAATATTTTTCTCTGCCTGACGTTCATACGCTGCTTCCGTCATCAACTGCCGGACAAAGTAAATTCCCAGCCCGCCAATGTCACGTTCTTCCACTGACTGGTCCAGGTCCGGCGGCGGTAACTCCAACGGATTGAACGGTGCGCCATCGTCGGTAATCTGAATCGTCAGCTGCGGCTGCTCCCAGCGCAGGTCAATCCGGATCAGATGTTCACCACCATGCTCATACCCATAGGAAATGACATTGGTCACCACTTCTTCCAACACTAGATTCGTTTCAAACACCGCTTTCATCGGCAAAGCACATTCTTCCACAAATTCTTCCACCGCTTCCGCCAAGCGATCCAGCTCCGTCAGACTGTTTTTTAAGATAATACGCCGTTCCACGCCAGTCCAACCTCCCCTCATCCGGTTCGTTCCGAACCTCCGGCCGTCTTCAGGTCAGACTTGCCTCACACATTGGTGACGGCATCATTTTCCGTAGTATAAATTTGAAACAACTGACTAAAACCAGCCATATCAAACACTTCCCGTACATACGGTTTCATCTGGCAAAGGACGATTTTACCGCCGTTTTTCTGCATCTGTTTCAACATGGAAAGAAATACGCGCAGTCCGGCGCTGGAAATGTAATCATTACCGGAAAAATCACATACCAGTTTCCGGGCGCCGCCACCAACGATTTCATTCAGTTTCGTTTCTACGTCTTTAGCGCTGTTGGCATCCACGCGCGCCGGAATCACCGCAATTTTTACTTCACCGACCGATTTGACTTCCATACAAATTCCTCCTCATGATCCCGCACCAGTTATTTC
>DATMYQ010000118.1:0-4408 GCA_035560935.1 Patescibacteria group bacterium
ATATAAAAAGACTTCCACCCCACAAGGGGCGAAAGTCTCACCTTCGCGGTACCACCCTACTTCAATACTCTTCTTTCCGCTAACGGGGAAAAACCGTTCAACCTACCCGTGATGGAAGACCATCATTTCAGCCAAAAGCTCAGGAGTGAACTTCTGTCAGCCGTTTCAGCACCGCTCTCAATCTACGGCGGAGCCTCCCTGTGGAAACAGCACCAACATACTCTCTCCGTCATCGCAATCCCATTCGATCCTATTCCATTATTGTAACATTAGCCGCTTATACAACATATAGGCAGCAACGGAACCCGTAGCTTCAAAGATTCTCCACAAAAAATCGGCGGTCAGCACGTTCGCCCACACCCTCTCCGCCTGTAATACAGATTCAAACGATTGCAGCTGTATTATATCATACTCCGCTTTTGTTAGCAAGCTGAGCGGCGCTGCCGGACCGCTTCATACAGAATAACCGCCGCCGCCATCGCGACGTTTAGCGATTCCGCTTTTCCCAGCAGTGGAATCCGAATCCGCTGGTTCGACGCCGCCAGCATCCCGGGACTGATCCCATTCCCTTCATTGCCCAAGAGCAGCGCCAAAGGCTGACGATAATCCGCCGCATAGTGTTCTACTGCCGCCTCCGGCGCGGCGGCCAGCAACATGACCCGATGCTGCTTCAGCAAGGCTGTCAGCGTTTCCGGGTCCACTCCCTCGCTCACCGGTATGTGCAGCAGCGAGCCCATGGACGCTCGCACCGCTTTCGCGCCAAACAGATCCACACAGCCTTTCAGCACCACAATGCCGGTGCAGCCGGCAGCGTCTGCCGCCCGGACAATGGTGCCGGCGTTTCCGGGGTCCTGCACACCGTCAATCACCACCAGCAAAGGAACCGCATTACCATCAAACAGCGTCTCCAGCGGTGCGCTCTGTTTCTGTACCGCCAGTAAAACACCCTGCGGGGTTTCTGTATCCGCCAGTTTGGCAAATAACGGTTCTTCCACCTGTATAATCCGGCAGGAAGACGTTCCGGCGGACGGATACCGCTGCTGCACCAACCGCAGCAGTTGTTCGCCCCGGGGATTGGACAGCAGTTGATGAGAATACACGCAGGTTTCTACGGTCCAGTCCGCGGCGATCACTTCTTCTGCCGCCCGAATCCCTTCCACCAGAAACAAACCCGTCTCATCACGATATTTACGTTTCTTCAACGCCGCAATCTTTTTTATCAGCGGGTTGGCGCTGCTGCAAAGTACGTTCGTCATTATTCCATTTCCTCTAATTTTTGTGCTCCCTTAGTTCTGCCAACGACAATCAGTATGTCAGAACGTTGAATCCGTTCATCTGCATGCGGAGGTACAATCAGCTCTTCCCCCCGTTTAATAGCCACTACATTGACATCATATTTGGCCCGCAGATTGGCTTCACTCAACGTCTTTCCCACCAGAGTGGCCGGTGCGGTAATTTCTACAATTCCCAAGTCCGGCGATAATTCAATAAACTCCAATACGTTATGTGAAATCATATTATGCGCAACCCGCTGTCCCATATCCCGTTCCGGATAAACCACCCGGTCCGCACCAATCTTCTCTAGCATTTTTCCGTGCAATTCATTCTGCGCTTTGGCAATAATATAAGGAACGCCCATATCTTTCAGCAACAGCGTCGTCAGTACATTGGCCTGAATATCCTGGCCAATGGCCACGACCACAATGTCAAAATTACGGATCCCCAGTTCTTTCAGCGACGCTTCATCCGTGGTATCCACCTGAACAACATGTGTCACTTCATTACTGAAACGCTGCACCCGTTCTTCATCAGCGTCAACAGCCAACACCTCATAGCCAAAATTATGCAGCGTCCGGGCCACACTGGATCCGAAGCGTCCCAAACCAATCACGGCAAATTGCTTGTCTTTTTTCATGGAGTTGATTTCTCTCCTTTACCCAATAATAATTCTACCCTCCGGATACTGTATCACTCCTTTGCGGGCACGCAATGCCAGTGCCAGCGCCAGCGTCACCGGTCCAACTCGCCCGGCGAACATGGTGATGATCAGCCATACTTTCCCGGCGTAGGACAGCTCCGGCGTGATCCCCGTCGTCAGCCCCACCGTGCCGAACGCCGAAGTCACCTCAAACAGTAATTTCAAAAAAGGTTGCCGTTCAGTAATCGTCAGCATCATCGTCACAAAGATAACTAGTATTCCGGAAATGAACAGTACCGAAAATGCTTTATACACCAGACTGGATGGAATACGCCGCTCAAAAATTTCCGCTTCGTTGCGCCCCCGGACTAGTGCCCACATGGAAGAGAACAGTACCGCCGTAGTTGACGTTTTAATGCCGCCCCCGGTGGATCCCGGCGATGCGCCGATAAACATCAGGATCACCATAAATAATACCGTGGCATCGGTCAATTTGCTCATATCCACCGTATTATATCCGGCTGTCCGCGGGGTGACCGACTGAAAATAACTGGCCAGAATTTTCCCCCTCCAGGAAAGTTCTCCCAAAGTCTCCGGATTGGCAAATTCCAACAAAAAGATCACCACTGTGCCAAAGGCAAGCAGAAAACCCGTGCTCACCAATACAACCTTGGTATGCAGAGAAAACTTGTGAAACCGGCGATTGCCCCAAACGTCAGCAATAACGGAAAAACCAATACCACCAATAATAATCAATAACGAAATGACCAAGTTCACCGTCACATCGTCCACATACCGAGTGATACTGGAAAAATTTCCAAAAAGATCAAACCCAGCGTTGCAGAACGAGGATATAGCATGCCAATATCCATAATATATGCCCCAGGCACCAAAGTCTTGATACCAGCGGACGGCCAGGATCGTCCCACCGATAAACTCAATAATCAGCGTTACCTTCACCACATACAGAGTTAACCGAACCACGCCGGAAATACTAAGATTATTCATGGCTTCCTGCATCAACAGGCGCTCCTTTAGGTTAATCTTTTTGCCAATCAACAAGGCCATCAGGGTGGACATCGCCATGATTCCCAGCCCACCGGCCTGAATAAGTCCAATAATTACCATTTGTCCAAATAACGAAAAATAAGTTCCGGTGTCAACCACAATCAATCCGGTCACACAAACCGCCGAGGTGGCGGTGAACAAGGCATCCACAAAACTCAGGCTCTGACCGGTGGTGCTGGCCGCTGGCGTCATCAGCAAAAGAGCTCCCCCTAAAATCAAACCGGCAAAACCACACACCAGAATTTGATACGGCGTCAGTTTCCATTGAGAAATATCCAATAAATTGGAAAATCCCGTTTTTGTATCCAAACTTAGCACCACTTCCTTTCCTATATTTTTCACTGCTTGACTGGGATTATTATAATACCGGCATCGGTCGCTGTCCATAAAAATCATTTACTCCTGCCACCATACAGAAGAAAAATCTATCTTACAAAGCAAAGCGGCAATGTCTGCTCACTAAGTCACAGACATTGCCGCAATTTGGTATCGCTATATGGCGTTTATATGGCCTTGGCTTTCGAAATGCATTCAAACGACAGCATATATTTGCGCACTGAATCCTTTACGCCTTTTTTTACTACCGTCATCATATGCACGTAATTCGCCGCCGGATTTTTAGTCAATTCCATTTTTAGCGAATCCATCGCCACCGTCGACATGTCGGTGGCAATATTTATTTTTGCAATTCCGGCCTGAATCGAATTACGGTAATCTTCTTTGCTGAGCTTAGAACCACCATGCATAACCAACGGAACATCCACCGACTGATTCAACTCCGCCAGCCGGGAAAAATTCAATTGCGGGCACCCGCGATACCCACCGTGATTATTGCCCACCGCTACAGCCAGAGCATCTACTTTCGTTCTATTCACGAAGTCCGCCGCAATATCCGGCTGCACAAAATTTTCTTCGCTCAAATCACCAATTTGGGGATAACAACCAATATAGCCCAATTCACCCTCGACAGAGATACCGAGAGAATGGGCTATACGTGTAATATCCTTGGTCCGTTTTAAATTTTCAGCGTACGGCAATGATGAGCCGTCGTACATAATGGAAGTAAATCCCCATTGAATTGCCTTCATCATCCCTTCATAAGTATGCCCATGATCCAAGTGCAACGCAATTGGCACATTGATTTTCTGCGCAGTACGCACCATGGCCGCGCTCAGGCTATCACCATTGACAAATTTCAACAGACGCTCCGGGATTCCCAGAACCAGCGGAGTTTTTAGTTCCTCTGCCACTTCTGCCACTGCACTTAAGGTTTCCAGATTAAAAACGTTAAAGCCTCCCACCGCATACTTTCTCTTTTTCGCGTCTTGCAACAGTTCCCTCATGGTTACCAGGGCCAAGGTAATCTCCTCCTTTTGGATAATCAAATTTTTGGGGCGTTACACAAGCAAGCGGTCTTAATAA
>DATMYQ010000119.1:0-4647 GCA_035560935.1 Patescibacteria group bacterium
GGATAATAGGAGGTGTCGTGCAATATATTTATAACGATAATGAGGAGGAAATTCTATGATGAACAACAAACGATTTCCCATTATTTTTCAAATGACTGGTATGTTTGTTTTGGCAACGGTATTGCTCTTGTCCGTTTTGGCCTATACGTTGTATCAGTATGCCGGGCAAGCCGTAGCTACGGAAATTTACAGTGCCAAAGTGAATGAGGCGACGGTCCGGACAATGCAGATCAAAAGCGCACATACGGAGTTTACCAGAGCATTGCTGGGTATGAGAGGCTTTTTGTTTTATACTGATGGTGCGCAATATGAGCAGGAATATCGGGACAATATGAAACGAAGCTATGAACTGGTCAAAAAATATAATAGTACTTTTGCCACGCCGGATCCGGCGGCCGTGGCCGTGGAAAATATGTTGGCGGAATATTTAACGCTGGGAGATAAAATCATCGCCGCTCATAAAGCCAAAGAACCCGATATTAACAGCATGTTGACCGCAGGACGCCAGTTAGTTCAAAACATTGACAATCAATTTGTTTTGGTGGGCGAAAACCAAAGCAAGGCGATTAATACGGACGGGTTTCAGCTGGTCAGCGGAGTGAAAACCCAAAGCGGTCTGGCGATGATGGCGGGTGCAGCGATTACCGTGCTGGTTTTGACTATGGTTATTGCTTACAGTCGTAATCTGGCGGGCAGAATAAACAATCTTAAAGGCGAATTGACGGCGGTGGGTACGTTGGATTTGACCCTCGTTGACCGATTTCCGACGCGCAACGATGAACTTGGCGATATGGCTACGACCATCATTGATATGAAGCAGTCACTGCGGGTGCTGGTGCGCCAGTTGCAGGCTCATTCGTTTCGCATTACTTCTTCCAGTGACAGTCTCAGTGCGGTGGTGGAAGAAAGCCTGCCGGCGATGAATACGATCGCGCAGAGTGTCTCGACAATTTCTGAGGGAACGACTCAGAGTGCGGAGAATTTGAATACCATTTCCGCCACGTTACAAGAACTTTCGGCCAGTTCGGAAGAAATGAACGCGGGGGCGGTTGTCGTGAATACACATACCCAGGATGCAGTCAAAGAAACGCAACAAGGAATGACCCTGTTAGACAAAATCGTAAAAGAAAATAATAAAGTGGAACAAGTGATGGCTGATATTACCGGCATTACCGTTTCGCTGGCTCAGGGGTCGCAGGATATCAAAGGAATTGTCAGTGTCATTCAAGGTATTGCCGGCCAGACTAACCTCTTGGCGTTAAACGCTGCGATTGAGGCTGCCCGGGCCGGAGAAGCCGGTCGTGGTTTTGCCGTGGTGGCAGAAGAAGTTCGCAAACTGGCGGAGCAAAGCGCGGTTGCCACCAAAAATATTGAAGGTATTATCGAAGAAATGGGACGGGAAATTGCGATTGCGGTCCAGGCCGTGGAAACGGCCAATATCGTTGTGGATGAAGGTACTCAGGCGACAGCGCAAACATACCGGGAATTTTCCCAAATTACCGAGATGCTGGACAAGGTTCAGAACGGTATGGATCAAATTGCCCAGACCGTCAGTGCTGCATCCCAGGGAACTCAGTCCATGGTGGCCAGCATTCAAAATGTCAGTGCGGTTGCCCAGCAAACCTCTGCCAGCACACAAACAGTGGCCGCTGCGGTAAAGCAGCAGCTTGCGGGCATGGAAGAAGTTGGCTCCAATGCGGCGTCTATGGCGGCACTAGTTGTGGAGTTGGATGCGGTTGTCACCGGATTCAAAGTATGATTTTTAAAAAAGATATCCGGAATTTACAGTAAAAGGAATGACGAATTAATGACAATTACCTACGAACTGGGAGAATCTTTATACCTCAATATTACCAACCGCTGCACCAACCGTTGCACCTTTTGCGTGCGGAATCAGCCGGATGGCGTTGCGGAAGGAATTGATCTGTGGCTGAAGGGCGAGCCGGAAGCGGCGGATGTATTGGCGGAGATCCGCGAGCGGGATGCCTCCCGTTACCGGGAAATTGTTTTTTGCGGTTACGGTGAACCGCTTACCCGGCTTGATACCGTTTTAGAGATATGCCAGGGGTTAAAAAAACAGTATCCTATTCCCATTCGAATCAACACCAATGGCCAGGCCAACCTGATTTACGGCCGGGATATTACCGCTCAGCTGGCGGCCTGGGTGGATGCTGTGTCCATCAGTTTAAACGCTAAAAACAAAAGGGAATATCAGCTATTGTGCCAGTCGGACTACGGTGAGGATGCTTTTGACGCTTTGCTGGACTTTGCCGTCAAGTGCCGGCAACATATTCCGAAAGTTGCTTTGTCTGTGGTGGATTTGATGCCGGCGGCGGATATCGAAATTTGCCGGCAACTGGCGGCGGGCATTGGCGTAGATTATAAAATTCGTCATTTGGTTGGTTAAACCAGGAGTCTGTCCGACGAAGCGGCCCAATATCTGAAATAACCGGAAAACTATTCATAAGATGCGTTGCTGATTGCGGAATTGGCGTTGCGAAGTGTGCGGATTTGAAAATTAACACAGCTCCAACCGGAAACGGTTGACAAAAAACAGCGAGTGCATTATGCTGACAACAGATTAGATTGATAAGGGCATAGCGGCTGGTTAGAAAAAACTAAAGGCCGGAGAAATGGGAAAACTCCCGTTTCTTCGGCCTTTTCGTATCGGAAACATGGTTAAAAAGCGATTAGCGGATGCGGGAGGCAAAAGAAATGAACCGTCATCGAGTGCACTATAGCTGGGTTATCCTGCTGACAACGTTTGTCGCGTTGCTCATTGCCGCTGGCGTCCGTTCGACACCGGGAGTACTGATTGTTCCTTTTGAGCAATATTTTGGCTGGAATCGGGCGCAGATCAGTGCGGCATTGGCCGTAAACCTGCTGCTGTACGGGTTTTGCGGACCGTTTGCCGCCGCGCTGTTGGAATTGTATGGGGTGCGTCGTGTGATGACGGCAGCGCTGCTGTTGATCATACTGGGCACGGGAATGACTACCGGAATGACTGCCTCCTGGCAATTGATGCTGTTATGGGGTCTGGTGGTTGGGATGGGCAGCGGTTTTTTGTCGCCGGTATTGGGAACGGTGGTTGCCAATCGTTGGTTTGTTAAACGCCGGGGCTTGGCGGTTGGCATTTTCAGCGCGGCTGGATCGGCAGGACAAATCATTTTCCTGCCCGTATTTTCCTGGTTGCTTATCGGATATTCCTGGCAGGCGGTGACCTGGTTTATCTCCTTTACTGCTGTTGCTGCCGCCGGGATTGTTATAGGATTTATGCGTAACAGGCCCGAGGATTTGGACCTATTGCCGTACGGCGCGGAGCAAAAAACGGAGAGATTGGGGGACGATGATCCTTGGGATTTGATCTTTGCCGGGTTGAAAGCGGCCATAACTCATCGGGAGTTCTGGCTTATCTCCGGTAGTTTCTTTGTTTGCGGCGCCAGTACCGGCGGATTGGTGGGCACACATTTTATTCCCGCTTGCGTTGATCATGGAGTGCCGGAGGTGACGGCAGCCGGAATTCTTGCGGCTTCGGGTGTTTGTAATCTCATTGGAGCGGTGGCTGCCGGCTGGCTTTCCGACAAGTTTGATAACCGTTGGCTGCTGTTCTGGTTTTATTTGCTGCGAGGAATTACACTGGCCTGGCTGCCTTTTGAACTGGGATCAACAGGCAGCATCAGCTTTATTCTGATCATTGTGTTTTATGGTCTGGACTGGGTAGCCACGATTCCGCCGACAGTCCGTTTAGTGAGCGATATTTTCGGGCCGCTGAGCGGGGTGGTCTTTGGCTGGATGATGGTGATTCATCAAATTGGTGCCGCATTGGCAGCTTATTCCGGCGGAGTGCTGCATTCGCTTCTGGGCAGTTACCAATGGCCGTTTATTTCCTGCGGGATACTGTGTTTTTTGGCTGCCGGGTTAGTGGTCAAAATGAAGAATCACCGCCAGTCCAAAGTAGCGGCGGTATCGCCGTAACCCACGGAAGTTAAAAGTTTCTGAAACAAAAGTTAGCTCAAAGCAGGTTAGCTGGTGTATTATTATGATAAAAATGATCTTCTGGAGGGATAGCTATGTTGTCGCTTCAACATATAGGTGTGATCCGCACACCGTTTGCCGAACCGAAAGGTACGCCCATTCAGCCAACAGCGGCGCAGGATGTGGAAGGGGTGGTGGAGGTTTTTTCCGCATACGCGGAAGGCCTTAAGGATATCGAAGGATTTTCACACCTGATCCTGTTATATCAGCTGCATTTAGCCAAACCGGCTGATTTGCTGGTCAAACCTTTTCTGGGCAATGAACTGCATGGCGTTTTCGCAACCCGTTCACCGGCCCGTCCTAATCCGTTAGGGTTGTCGGTTGTTCGTCTGATCCGGCGGGAGGGACATTTGCTGCACATCCGGGATGTGGATATTGTGGCGGGAACGCCGCTTTTGGATATCAAACCCTATGTCGCGGAGTTCGATGCCCGGCAGCAGGTAACATCCGGCTGGTTTGAACAGAATATCCATAAACTGAAATCAACCCGCGATGACGGGCGCTTTACCTGAGGAATATTAGCGGTGCTCATAACCGGCTGCAGCTGACCCTACATAACATGATCGTTTGGCATTAGGCGCTGGTATTATGAGTTGTATTATAAGTATTGAC
>DATMYQ010000120.1:0-6024 GCA_035560935.1 Patescibacteria group bacterium
ATGGAAGGTTATGAAAAAGCAAGTGTTTGTTTCTGGGAAAATACCGCAGGTGGCGTCGGCGTTGCTCTCGAAATTTTTTGACGTCACAATACACAACGATCTGAATCTGCTGTCCAAGCAGGAAATTATCGAAGGAGTTGCGGGGAAGGACGCCTTGCTATGCTTGCTCTCTGACAATATTGACAGTGACGTTATTGCCTCTAATGCCAAATTGAAGGTGATCGCCAACTATGGCGCCGGCTTCAACAATATTGATATCGCGGCGGCTACTGCCCGTAAAATTCCGGTAACCAATACGCCGGCGGTTTCTACGGCGGCGACAGCAGATCTGACCATTGGCTTGATGATAGCCATTGCCCGCCGGATTGTTGAAGGCGACAAAACTACCCGGGAGGGCCGTTTTACCGGCTGGGCGCCCCTTTACCATCTGGGCGTGGAAGTTACCGGCAAGACGCTGGGAATTGTGGGTATGGGCAATATTGGCAAGGCGGTGGTCAAACGCGCCCGGGGCTTTGACATGCGGATAGTGTATTTTAGCCGCACCCGGTTGAAACCGGAGCTGGAAAAAGAACTGCAGCTGGAATATCTGCCATTGGACGAAGTCATAAAAACTTCGGATTTTCTGTCTTTCCACGCCAGTTACAATCCGTCCCTGCATCATTTGATCGGAGCGGAACAATTGGCGGCGATGAAGTCTTCCGCGTATCTGATTAATGCGGCGCGGGGGCCGATGATCGATGAAGCGGCGCTGCTTAAGGCCTTGCAGGAAAAAAACATTGCCGGCGCGGCGCTGGACGTATATGAATTCGAACCTAAAGTGACGGCAGGTTTGGAAAAGCTGGACAATGTGATTCTTTGTCCCCATTTGGGCAATGCCACGGTGGAGACTCGTGACGCGATGGCGGAAATTGCCGCTAAAAATATTGTGGCGGTGCTGAACGGGGAAAAGGCGCTGAATTGTGTAAATCCTCAAATCTATGAATAATAGGTGGCGTAAATAAAATGAACAAAGAAAATATTCTGGCGGTGCTGGAAGCTTTCCGCGAAGGTTCTTTACCGGCGGCGGACGCTGTAGAAAAACTGAAGAACCTTCCCTATGAAGACCTGGATTTTGTTAAAATAGACCATCACCGCTCCTTGCGGCAGGGGTTTGCCGAAGTGATTTTTTGTCAGGGAAAAACGAAGGAGCAAGTGGCGGAGATTATCGCCCGTATGCTGCCGCATCACCAAAATATTTTGGCGACGCGGGCGGACCGGGAAACGTTTGACGCCGTGGCGGCGGTGGCCCCTGATGCCCGTTATCAGGCGGCAGCCCGGCTGATTGTTATTGAACGGCAGCCGGTGCCCCGGGATCCCGATCGTCTTATCGTGGTAATGTCGGCGGGAACCAGCGACATTCCGGTGGCAGAGGAGGCGGCGTTGACGGCGGAGATCATGGGAAATGAAGTTCGCCGGGTCTTTGACGTTGGTGTCGCCGGAATCCACCGGTTACTGGATCAACGGGGGGTGATCGAAAAAGCCAACGTACTGGTGGTGGTGGCCGGAATGGAAGGGGCATTGGCCAGTGTCGTCGGCGGCATGGCGGCCAAACCGGTGATCGCGGTGCCTACCAGCGTGGGTTATGGGGCCAGCTTTGGCGGGTTAGCGGCTTTGTTGAGTATGCTGAACAGCTGCGCGGCCGGTGTAGCGGTGGTCAACATTGATAACGGTTTTGGCGCTGGGCGACTGGCCAGTATGATTAACCAAATGCGATGAAAAACACGAAAAATTCATTCAAATGAGAATTAAATAAAGAATCGACACTGAAATGATTGATATTCCAAAAGGAATTTGGTATTATTAATGACAGCGTTCGGTTCTTCACAAGAAATGTGTGAGGTGATGGCATGACGGCGGTATATCTGGAGTGTTTTGCCGGCGCTAGCGGCAATATGCTGCTGGGCGCTTTGCTGGACGCAGGAGTGCCGGAGACAGTGCTGCGTGAGCAGCTGGCCTGCTTGCCGGTAGACGGTTACCGGTTGATTACTGAACGAGTGGATAAATGCGGTATTACTGCTGTCTACGTGGATGTGGTTGTTGAATCAGATCAGGATCATCGTCATTTAGCGGATATTTTGTCAATTATTCAACAATCTTCGTTACCGACTCGTGTGAAAGAGCGCAGCAGCCAGGTATTTCAACGCTTGGCAGCGGCTGAGGCGAAAGTGCATGGCGTTGACGTTGAAGAAATTCATTTCCATGAAGTAGGCGCAGTGGACGCAATTGTCGATATTGTTGGCACAATGATCGGCCTGGAGTATCTGCAGGTGGATCGGTTGTATGTATCAAAAATGCGGACGGGGCAAGGATTTGTGAAATGTTGTCATGGCGTAATGCCGGTGCCGGCTCCGGCAACGGCAGAATTGCTATGTGGGCTTCCTTATTACCAGGGCGATATTGAGAAAGAACTGTTGACCCCTACGGGTGCAGCGATCCTGGCTACACTAGGTGACGGTTTTGGTGAAAAGCCACAGGACTTTATCACGGAAATCATGGGCTATGGCGCCGGCGGCTGGGATTTGACCATTCCCAACGTACTCCGACTGCATCGGGGGCGGCTGGAAACAGAAACGGGCGTTGCGAAGCCATTGCGTGATCCGGAGCAGGTCATATTGATAGAAACCAATATTGACGATCAAAATCCCCAGATATTTCCTTATGTTATGGACCGGTTGCTGGCAACGGGCGCGCTGGATGTATGGCTTACACCCATTATCATGAAAAAAGGCCGGCCGGCGCATGTCTTGTCCATATTGTGTCATGAGCAGGAACGGGAAACGCTGACGGAGCTGATATTAGTAGAAACCACAACCATTGGCATCCGTTACTCTCCGGTGACGCGGACCATTGCTGAGCGGGCAATTTCACAGGTAGAAACCCGTTGGGGCATGGTGAGAGTAAAGATTAGCCGTCACCAAGACCAAATTGTCAATATTATGCCGGAGTATGAAGATTGCCGAAGGCTGGCGGAGGCTTTCGGCGTTGCGCTGAAGGATGTGCAGCAGGCCGCGCTTGCTGCAGCATATACGCAGCGCTGAAAGTCGCTTGGTGAGTCCTAAGAAACTAGGTCTTTGGCCCGGAATGTACTAAAATGGGCAGTGCTGAAACTGACTTTTGCAGGAAAAATCGAATTTGTGCGAAATTATGAAGATGATAACGCTGTTACTATCATTATTATGAGAGTGGTGGCAGCGTTGGCTGGGTGTATTGGCGGGAAAAACGCATTTCACCCAAATCCACTGCAAATGAGGGATTCGGATGCCAAAAGATCGTCTGATTAAGTACAAAATTCAGGATTTACTGCCGGGGCAGGAATTGGGGAATGCGGTATTAACGGATGATATGAAAGTCATCCTGGAAGCTGGTACCATTTTAACTCAGAGTATGATTGATGGTTTGGACTTCTGGGCTGTTGACTCGGTGAGCATACGCGAGCGTGCACCGGGCGAACAGATTAGTTTTGATATACCGGAAACGGCATCCCAGCGCAAATTTTATCAGACGTATGATGATACGGTTACTATCGTAAAAGAGTCTTTTGAGACGATGCGGTTTTTTAAGGAAGTTCCATTGTCTAATATGAAAGACTTGGTCAATCATTCGATTGATCCTTTAGTCAATGCGGTGGGAGTGATTAATCATTTGCAGATGGTGCATCGCCAGGATGATTACACCTTTCATCACTCGATTAATGTCGCTGTAATTTGTGGCGTATTGGGCAAATGGCTGGGATATCAAGGCGAAGAGTGGAATGATCTGATTCTTGCAGGATTATTGCACGACGTGGGGAAAACGCAGATTCCCCTGGAAATATTAAACAAACCCGGAGAGTTGACGGCGGAAGAGATGGAAATCATGCGCCTGCACACGACCCGGGGGTTCGATATGGTTCGTAGCCTGAAAGAGTTGGCGCCGGGAGTGATTTACGGCGTTCTCCAGCATCATGAAAAAATGGATGGATCGGGGTATCCATTTCGGGTTCGGGGCGAGAAAGTGCATGCTTTTGCCAAAATCATCGCGGTGGCGGATGTTTATGATGCTATGACTTCTGACCGGGTGTACCGTGCCAAGGTAACACCGTTCAAAGTGGTAGAAGAATTGGTGGAAGACATGTTCGGAAAAATGGATCCGATGATTTGTATGACTTTCCTGAATAATGTCAGAGACTATTTTATTGGCAACATTGTCCGCTTGAATGACGGGCGGGAAGCCGAAGTGGTGTATCTGGGGCAGTTCATGGCTTCACGACCGGTGGTGGTTACCCAGGACGGCGAGAGTATTGATTTGGAAAGAGACAAGTCCGTTAGTATTGTTGATATTGCTCAAGCGTAATTCCCTGGCGTTCGGTTCGGTGCCGGCCAACGCCCTTCCTGCTGTTGCGGGGATGGAGGGGTGGGCATAGTCCGAAACAAGGGAGAATGTGGTGAAGATGAAAGCGGTTGTGCTATTGTCCGGTGGGCTTGATTCCACCGTGTGCATGGCAGTGGCTCAAGACCAGGGATGTGAATTATTTCCCATAAGTTTTAATTACCAGCAGCGCCATGTCCGGGAACTGGAATGCGCCCGGCGAGTGGCAAAATACTATGATGTATGCCGCCATTTGGTTATAGAGACGAATTTGGGCGAGATGGGCGGCAGTGCATTGACGGACCAACAGGTGCCAGTACCGGCCGGTGACGTCACCAGGAAAGATATTCCTGTGACGTATGTCCCGGCGCGGAATCTGGTTTTTTTGAGTTATGCGCTCGGGTATGCGGAAGTGTGTGGTGCCGACCGTATTTACATCGGTGTGAACGCGTTGGATTACTCAGGGTATCCCGATTGCCGGCCGGAGTTTATTCAACTGTTCCAGCAATTGGCTGACTACTCTACCAAGGCCGCCACGCAAGACGGACGACACATTGTGGTGGAGACCCCTCTGTTAACGTTGTCAAAAAAAGATATTGTTTTGTTGGGGGAAAAACTGCGGGCGCCGCTCCAACTGACCACCAGTTGTTATGCGGGAGGGGAAGCGGCTTGCGGCTGCTGTGACAGTTGTTTGCTGCGCCTGAAAGGGTTCCGTGAGGCGGGGATTACCGATCCAATTTTATACCGTACTGGGGGCGTGTGACGTGAAAACAATGAAAGACGTGCAAAACAGTAGTGACGAGCGTGGTATTGCAATCCAAAAAGTAGGGGTAAGTGATGTTCATTTACCGTTTCTGATTAAAACGAAGGATGGCGCTCTACAGTCGGTTCTGGCCCGAATTACGCTGACGGTGGATTTGCCGCAAGAGTTTAAAGGCACTCATATGAGTCGGTTTATTGAAATTTTGAGTGACTGGAGCCAAAAACCGATTTCAGCCCGGGAAATGGAACATATTCTGAGTGATACGCTTGCACGGTTACACGCGCAAAAAGCCAGTATTGAAATATCGTTTAAATATTTCATTGAAAAAACTGCTCCGGTCAGTGGTCATAAGAGCATGTTGGATTACGACTGCCGCTTCTCCGGCAGCCTGACCAATGGAGAGCACTTGGACTTTACTCTGGGTTTGGCAGTTCCGTTCACTTCGTTATGCCCTTGCAGCAAAGAAATTTCCGCTTATGGCGCCCATAATCAACGGGGAATGATGCAGGTAAAAGTGAAGCATCAGCCGGGTCGATTTATTTGGATCGAAGACTTGGCCGTACAAATGGAAGAACAGGGGAGCTGCCAGGTATATCCGCTGCTCAAACGGGAAGATGAGAAATATGTGACGGAAAAAGCGTACGAGAATCCTAAATTTGTTGAAGATATCTTGCGGGATTTGGTCTTGTCATTGCGTAAAATGGATGGTATATTATGGTTTGAGGTAGAATGCCAGAACTATGAGTCCATTCATAATCACAGCGCATATGCCAGTCATGTGGAAACGGTGCAAACCGGCTGACACTACTGGAAATGAAAGCAGACAGAGTGGATGAAGTAACCCTGGGTATTTACTCAGGGTTACTATTTGTTTT
>DATMYQ010000121.1:0-2614 GCA_035560935.1 Patescibacteria group bacterium
GATGTGAACAATGCCTTTTCCTCCGGAGTTACACAGAAATCTCTCTATACACTCTGACAGAAAGGAGGGATGAGGTATGTTATCGACAAATTGGAACCCAGAACCGGAAATGGCCAAACGTTTCATTAACTTTGAAGGATATGGTTTCTCCCCTTCTTTTGTCGATAGCGCCTGCGAAGAAGTAGAATGCGACGAACCGGAAATAGGCGACAGCTACTCTGATGATCTGCATGCTTGCAACGAACTGCATTCACTACGCGCTTACGTCGATAGCGATGCGGAAATGAGCTACTAAGCATTCTGCCAATATGTATTTTTAAAGGATGAGGTTGTGGAAATTGAGCCACAGCCTCTTTTATATTTTTTGTCAAAGCTATTTATTTTTGTTCTATCTTACCTATCTTCTCAACCCGCCAAGCCCCTAGGACAATACCACCTGATCCCAGAAATCCGGCTCATGGGTGATATCCGCAAACTGAGTTTTTGAAAAGTTAATCCATATCTTAGCCGCATTGGAAACATATGTGCTTTTTTTCCATATTAACGCCAGATGCCAGTATATCTCCGGCGGTTCCATGGCTATCACTTTGATATTCATATTTTGTTTCTGCAGTTCCTGGCAAACTCTTTTGGGCAAGAGCGCAACCCCTAGCTGAGCCGCCACAACACGCGCCATAAAATTCCATTGGGAGGTTTCACAAATAACCTCCGGCTCAAAACCCGCATTTAGGCAGGCATCATAAATCAAACGATACAGCCCAAAATCGCGATGATAAAAAACGAAGGGTTCATCTCGCAATTCGGCAAGATTGACCGTTTCACGAGCCGCCAGCGCATGTTGCCTTGAGACAATCAGCATTAAGGGATTTTTTATGAATTCAAAAGTCTCAAAAGCATTATCCTTTACCGGCAACACAGCCACGCCAACGTCCAGGCTGCCGTCTTCCACACCGATTTCCACTTTTTTGGAACCCACTTCAATCAATTTGATTTTTATTTGCGGATACTTTTGGTGAAACAAACCAATGATGCGGGGAAAAAAAGTCTCGCCTACCATTGGTGGAATACCAATGCAAATAGACCCTTTCTTGAGATGCGTAACATCATTCAATTCCACATGAATATTGCGGAAGCAATGCACCAGTTCCCGCACCTGTCCCTGAATTGCAACGCCATAATCCGTCAATTCCACATGATGCGTGGAACGGTTGAATAAAGCGACTCCCATCTCTTCTTCCAACAAGCGGATCATTTTACTGATGGCCGGCTGCGACAAATGCAGTGATTTGGCGGCACCAGTAAAACTCTTTAGCTTTGCAACTTCTAAGAAAACCAAAAGCTGACTGATTTCCAAATCCTTATCCCTCCATTTTCTATATGCAATGGTTATTATGCTCATTCCAATTAAATATTTCCCTTTTGAAGCGCCGCCAGTTACACTGAGTGTAATGAAACGTATCACGTACGGAAAAGGAGGTCTCAAAATGTCCACTAAAGCGATATCTGTGCCTGTAAAACCCGTTGCTCCAGCCCCAGCGCAAGCGGCTCAAAATTCCGGAACGTCTTTATACAGTGAAACCATGCAAATGACCAAACGGACTTACCCCGACATCACCCGTGATCAGTCTTTTTGGGATAAAGCGGTTCTTTCCTAAGCGCCGGCGTCGGCGTGAGATCCAATTCGCCCATATTATTCTTTTGGGTATCTTACTTTAACAGAGTCTTGCATTTTCAACAGCACGACTCTGTTTTTTCATGTTCCGGTTCCCAATTCCCGGATATGTTGAATCGCGCGTTCAATCCATTTGTCGCCGGGGCCCGCAATATGGATAAATTGGTCAAACCATTCTCTGGCTTCCTGTTTACGCCCTGTCAGCTGCAATGCGCAGGCTTTATTGTAATATACCTCAATCAAATTGGGTTCCCGCGCAAGCGCAGCGTCATAATCCGCCAGCGCTTTTTCATACTGTTCCTGATCATTATAAAGACTGCCCCGCTGACAATAAATCTGCGCATATTCAGGGCTGATACGTAGCGCCGCATTATAATCCGCCATGGCCTGCTCATATTCGCCCAGATTGTGGTGCCCAGTACCGCGCAATGCGTAGGCTTCCGCCGATTCATCATTCAGATTTAACGCCCGGTCGCAATCGGTGATCGCCAGTCGGTAATCTCCTTTTTGCAGGTAAACCCGCGCCCGGTTCAGAGTTGCCGCTACATATTGGGGATTCAGCTGCAAAGCACTCGTAAAATCATCCATCGCACGCTCATATTGCCCCTTCTCCCAATAAATGACCCCCCGGTTATTATACCCCTGCGCATATTCCGGGTAAAACTGCAACGCCCTGTTATAAATCATAATGGCTTGCTCATATTCCTGGTTTTGATAATAATAGCCGCTGATCCAGCAGGCCGTCAAACCAACCATTTGAGGAAAAAAACAGAATACGGCGCTGGTCACGCAAATGCAAGCAAAAACGGCCAGCCTTTTTTGGGGTCTCGTCACGCAGTTCACCCTTCTCATCCTTTATTATTACCCGCGAAAAAAGTCTGAAAATGAATAGCCGCTCAAAAACACGAACAATAGTTTGTTTTTTTTGTGATTCTATAGTAT
>DATMYQ010000122.1:0-3888 GCA_035560935.1 Patescibacteria group bacterium
GAATAAAGGGTTAGGCTGGAACTTGTCGAAACAATTTCGTAGGCAAAGATGCGTATCAAAACGTTTATTAAAAAGTTTAATGCTATCATAACCTGAATTTGAAGAAATGGGTGAATCGCTTTGAAAACACTCGTGACCGGCGGCGCCGGTTTTATTGGGTCGCATGTAGTCGAGCGACTCTTGAAGGACGGACACCAAGTAACGGTAATTGACAATTTTAGTACGGGTCGCCCGGAAAATCTGCTTTCGCAGCGGGACAATTCCAGCTTAACAGTGGTGTGCGCGGATATTAACGACCAGGAAACCATTCAACCGCTGTTTCAAGAAATAGATTGGGTTTTTCATTTGGCGGCATTGGCGGACATCGTTCCGTCGATTCAACGTCCGGAAGATTATTTCCGCGCCAATGTGGATGGGACTTTCCGGGTACTGGAGGCGGCCCGTGCAGCCGGTGTGAAACGTTTTCTTTATACAGCCTCCTCTTCCTGCTATGGGATACCGGACAGTTATCCGACCCCGGAAGCGGCGCCAATTCGTCCCCAGTACCCTTATGCGCTGACAAAAAACCTGGGTGAACAACTGGCGCTTCACTGGGGACAGGTGTATGGACTGCCGGTGGTGTCGCTGCGTTTGTTCAATGTCTATGGAACACGCTCCCGGACTTCCGGTACGTATGGGGCTGTTTTTGGCGTATTTTTGGCACAAAAACTGGCCGGAAAGCCGTTTACAATAGTTGGTGACGGCAATCAGACCCGTGATTTTACCTATGTTACGGATGTGGCGGATGCCTTTGTGGCGGCGGCCCAGTCTGATGCTGTCAATGAGATTTTTAACGTTGGCAGCGGTAATACTTATTCTGTAAACCGTTTGGTGGAATTATTGGGTGGCGAGAAGATTCACATACCCAAACGCCCCGGCGAACCGGACTGTACGTTTGCTGATATGAATAAAATACGGACTTGTCTGGGCTGGCGGCCGCAAGTGAGCTTCGAACAGGGTGTGGACAATATTTTACGAAATATCGATTACTGGCGGCAAGCGCCGGTTTGGGATCCGGATTCGATTGAAAAAGCCACCCAGGACTGGTTTCGATATTTAGGGAACAGTGAGAAAAACTAACTTGTAACAATAAACTCAGAAGTGGTTTTTAAGAAAAGTTTTCATTGTGTCGATATAGTATTTAATTACGCTGGAATTTAGGAGAAAAAGATATGTTTAGACAATATGTTTTGAGTTTGACGGACTTATTGCAACAGGTAGAAGCTGACGAGGCAGGCGAAAAGAAAGATTTATCACAGGCTGTGGCCGAAGTTCTTTGCACATTGAAAATGATCCACCAGGATCAAACGCTGTTTTGGGTCGGTAATGGCGGTAGCGCGGCGCTGGCCGCACATTCGGCGTTGGATTATTTTCGCACGGCAAATTTTCGTTCGATGGCTTTTAATGATGGGCCGCTGCTTACCTGCCTTAGCAATGATTTCGGTTATCCGGTGGTGTTTGAAAAGCCGCTGGAACGCTGGGCAGTGGCTAAAGATCTTTTGGTCGCGATCAGCAGCTCAGGAAAATCGGAAAACATATTGCGGGCGGTAAACATGGCAAAACGGCAAGGCTGCCGGGTGATTACCCTTTCCGGTTTTGACAGGGATAATCCATTGCGGCTGGCGGGGGATATTAATTTTTACGTCCCCTCCCATTCCTATGGCCAGGTTGAATTGGCTCACGGGGTATTGTGTCATGGCTTTTTGGATTTATTTATGCAAAACCGAAAGACTTCTTCATGAAGCAAGAATCGAAAAATGATGTGCAAAGGAAGGATGAGTTTGTGCAAAAATCTGGATATGATACAAAATATCTGAGCGCGGAAGAATTCGCTTTGCAGCGGGCTAAATGGCGTCAAGCCGGTCAAAAAGTCTCTCTGTGTCATGGCGTATTTGACCTACTGCATCCGGGCCATATTGCTCATTTGGAAGAAGCCAAATCGATTGCGGATATTTTGGTTGTTTCCATTACTTCCGCTCCTCATGTCAACCGCGGACCGGGGCGACCTTATTTTCCGGATGAGTTGCGATTGAAATCTTTGGCGGCACTGAGTTGTGTTGACTATGTATTGCTTGCCGAATATCCCACGGCAACAGAAATGATTAGCTTGGTTCAACCGGATTTCTATGTTAAAGGGAAGGAATACGAAAAGTCAGCCGATGATGTGACGGGCAATATTGATGCAGAAGTGGAACAGGTCAGAGAATTCGGCGGTGATGTGTATTTTACCGATGGAGTTGTGTTTAGTTCAACGAAACTGCTCAATAACGGATTTCCCGTTTTTCCTCCCGGAGTGAAAGAATTTGCTAAATCCTTTGCGGTACAGCATTCTTTTGCCCAGGTTCGGGAAATTGTTGAGTCGATGGCGAACCTCAGCGTTTTAGTTATTGGCGATATCATCATTGATGAGTATGTTTTTTGTGGCGTTCAGGGACTGATGTCAAAAGATCGGGCGTTTTCTACTCGATACAGTTACGAAGAATGCTATATGGGCGGGTCGTTAGCTATTGCCAAACATTTATCGAACTTTTCCAATCGGGTTTCTGTCTGTAGTATTATTGGTGAAGATAATCAGTTGCACAGTAGGTTATTGAACGACCTGGCACGAAATATTTTATTGGATTTGCATATTGACAAAAATTTTAAGACTGCGGTCAAGCGCCGGTATATTGAGCGGCACGGGATACGCAGCGAATATGAAAAGCTATTTTCAGTCAATTACCTTTTCAGCGAAGAAGAGGCAAAACAATATGATCGAACTGCCTTTAATGAACGACTGAAAAAAATTGTCAAGGACTATGACCTGATCGTCGTCGCCGATTACGGGCATGGATTACTTAATGAGGAGTCCATTGATATCATCCAAAACAATGCAAAATATTTGGCGTTGAACTGTCAGACCAATTCGTCCAATTTTGGCACGAACTTGATTACGAAATACCGTCGGGCGAATGTGTTTACCTTGGATGACAGGGAACTGCGTCTGGCATATGCAGACCGGACTTCGACGTCGGAAGAATTGCTGGTCAAATTGATGCAGCATTTTCAAGGGAACTTTGGCTGGGGGACGATGGGGTCTTTTGGCTCTGTCAGTGTGGATAGTGAGTTGAAAACGGAAAAATTTCCGGCATTGACTTTGACGGTACAGGATTTAATTGGTGCCGGGGATGCTTTTTTTGCATTGGTGGCATTGGGAGCCAAAGTGGGAGCGCCGGTCGCGGTGAGCTCGTTCTTAGGCAATATAGCGGGGGCGATGGCTGCGAATATTGTGGGGAATTCCCGGTCGGTGGGCAAGGGAGAGTTGTTGAAGTTTGCATCAACGATCTTGAATTTTTAATGAAGGCACACAGTTAATGGAAACATGAGGGAGAATAGACATGCGTTCTGTCGTCAGTGTTGTACTCAGAAATTACAATTATGCCCACTTTCTTGAAGAAGCATTGGAAAGTGTATATATACAGACTTATCCATATATTGAACTGATTATCGCCGATGACGCATCGACGGATTGTTCGATGGCAGTGATCGATAATTGGCTGACGTCACGGCGAGATCGTTTTTTGCGGGTCGAAGTGCTGACGACAACCCGAAATATGGGACAAACTTTGAATATGAACCGAGGGGTCCGGGCTGCATCCGGTAAATATGTGTTCCAACTGGATGCGGATAATACTATTCAGCGCGAAGGTATTGAACGATTGGTAGAATACAGTGCAAGCCATCCGGACATTGAATTTCTGTTTGCAAAATTACAAAACCACAAAGATAGTACATGGTATCCTGGATGTAAAGATGCCGAAATTTATGCGGGGAAATATACGGAATTTTATTATTTGCCAGTTCATGAAC
>DATMYQ010000123.1:0-6631 GCA_035560935.1 Patescibacteria group bacterium
GCACAATCGTGGCATAACCATCGTTTCGTTACAGCATAGTATAATGTGCCCGTAAGCACGTTCGCGCATTCTAATTTCAAAGGAGACACGCCCGTGACGCTGTTCAATCGATTGAGAGAATATTCATTGCGTATTGCCCAAACGCTATCACGACTCCGCTCTCTCGCTGCACAAAAAAGCAGATCCTGCTCCGGTTCCGGTTCCTGGCGTTTTTTTTCAACGCTCCCGGCAAAGGTTTCAGCCTATCGTGTAAAAAAACCGTTGATTCGCCTGCCTTGGAAAATAAACGCCCCCTCAGCTTTTCCATCTGTATTTGCCCTCCCTCCATCCCTGCACCAGCTGCTGGATAAAACCAGTCTGCGGATCAAACTTTCCTCCGTGGTCCTGATTTTGTCTTTGCTGTGTGCCATCGTATGCGTGATTAGTCTGAACGGTCTGCGAAACTCCAATGACAATCTGCAGACGATGTACGCCAGCCGCATCGTCCCGTTAAAAGAATTAAAAACGATGTCTGATTCGTATACCATTCAAATTATCGACAGCTGCCATAAGGTCAGAAATGGCAATATGGCCTGGCCCATTGCCCTGCAAAACCTGGAAAGCGGTTCAACAACCATCCGCGATCAATGGCATGAGTACTCCAGCCGTCCACTATCACCGGAAGAAGACCGAGTCGCCCGGCAAATTGACGGCTTGCTATTGCTCAGCGACGGCGCGCTGCTTAAAGCAACCGACATTATGAAAAAACAGGACAAAGCTGCATTAGCCTCTTTCATGATCGACGAGATGTATTCCAGTATCGAACCCGTATCACATAAATTGTCCGAACTGATTGATCTGCAATTGGAATTGGCACAACGTGAATATCAGGAAGCCGATAGCCGCTTCCACTTACTGAGAAACATATTATTGACTGTTATTTTGTTGGGATTTGCCTTCTCTATTTTTTTAACGTCACTCATCCTTAAATACACCTTGGACCACATCCGCAGCATGGTTACATGTGTTGAAGAAGTTGCGGCCGGCAACTTGACCATTCCCGAAGTTATCGTCAGTACAAATGATGAAATTGGCCGATTGGGAACAGCGATCAATAACATGAGCCACAACTTAAAATCATTAGTTCAAACCAATTTCCGTTCCACCGAACAAGTTTTATTTGCTTCTGCCGAAATGGCCGCGTCAACAGCCCAAGTATCAGCCACTTCTTCCACCATTGCCACTCGCAGCCGTCAGTTGGTCCTGGATGCAACCAGCGGCAACGAATCGGTCGTCGAAGTTTCCAAATCTCTGTTAGAGCTTTCCTGCCTAATTGACATTGCCAAGCGCGAAGCCGACGCCGCCGTGAGCAGCGCCAATAATTCCCTGCAGGTGGCCTCATCCGGCAAGCAAACCGTCCTTGATACAGTGAACAGCATGAACCATATTCGGGAACGCACAAAAGAAACCGAAGCGTTTATTGCCACTCTGGCACAGTATTCGGGACAGATTCAGAATATCACCGATACGATCACGGATATCGCCGCCCAGACCAATCTCTTATCATTAAACGCCGCGATAGAAGCGGCTCGGGCCGGTGAAGCCGGACGAGGTTTCGCGGTAGTTGCCCGTGAAGTCAAGAAGCTTGCCGAACAATCCAGCGTTGGTGCCAAAGAAGTGGCCGTATTAATTTCCCGCGTCACGGAGAGTACCGCTGCCGCTGTCGACGCCATTCAGGCCAGCCGGCAAGAAGTGGAAAACGGTGTGAGCAGCGCCGCACTGGCGGGAAGCTCCCTGGATAGCATCTTGCAATCCATGTCCAGCACGGTTACCAGTATCGAGGGCGTTTTATCCATTACCGATGAAGAAGTCACTCAGTCGGAACGGATCATCTCTCTGATTGATGATCTGGCCACTGTCAACGAAAACACGGAACGTCAGGCTCATGATTTCTCCCAGGAAACGGCCCATACTTCGCAAGTTATGGAATCTCTCGCATCCAGTTCAGAGCAAACAAGACAATTGGCGACCGACATGAAAACTGCCATACAGTTTTTCAAAACAGAACTCCACTGATTTTCCGGTTTAAAACCAAATTTCAAAAACAGAAAGGATGAACAACACGATGAGTCAGTTACATCATTTTGAGGTTGATGGCGACCAAGTCAATATTCACCTTGTAGGAGATTTACTGGGCGACCGGGCGGCAATCTTCCGTGAAAAGACGCTGCAATATATTGAGCAAGGATTCCAACACTTCACCGTTAACCTTGAGGCTGTTGACGATATCAATTCCACTGGCCTGGGAGCGCTGGTCAACATTCAAAAAAGAATCCGGCAAAACGGTGGCCACGTGACACTGCACGGTCTCCAGGGAAGCGTCAGGACCGCCTTTCAGCGAACCCGCCTGCACAAAGCATTCTCGATCACCGAAACTCCGGAAACGCCACTATCCTAACTTCACCGCACCCTGCCAAGAAAATATTGATAAAAACCATCTAAAGCATAGCAAAGCGCACGACCACAAGAGGGAATAACATTCCTTGCGGCGTGCGCTTTGCTATGCATCTCTTCCTGCTTATCGGATCCTGCCCAGCTCCGTCTGACGAACAAACCACAGCAGGGCCCCTTTGCCGTCTTCCATCCGGAATCCGGCGGCCGAGCATTCGTTGAACGGTAATTCATATCCCAGCAGTTGCTGGCACCATTGCAGAATCCGCGGGCACTCGCCAACGACTACCACGCACTTGTCCGGTGCGTGTTCCTGTATCATCTGCTGGAGCGTGTCAAAGTCCTCCTGTCCAATAGATTTTGTAAATTTGCGTTTTACTCCCAGCTCTTCTGCTAACAGATCCGCCGTATGCGAGATGTAAGGAATATTCTCCGACCACACTTCTACTCTCACTTTGCGGGGAATAAACCGGGACAACCCCTGAGCTGATTTTACAACAAATTTCTCCGCCTTTTCCCCCAAAATCTCTGCCGCTAATCCGTTTTTGTCAGTCCGTGATTCAAGTTCAGCTGCCGGAAACAAAATAAATTCCATCCTGGTTCACTCCTCTAACGTATGTTATTTCCGATGTTGTTTTCCCTGATATTTTCCATGTTGCGAATAAATAGACGCTGCAGCGTACGAAAGCAATCATTATACTTCCGCCGATACAGTAAAAAAGCAGATATCCTGTCCGTCAAAACGGCCTCTAAATATCTGCTGCTCAAGCACAAAACATTCAATAATAACGATGGCTTCGATGTACGTATCAATTCCGCAATTCCGATTCCGCAAGAGCCGGCGACGCCTCTCCATTTAGCACATTCAAATATTCCATCAATTGCCGATTCGTCCATTTTTTACTTGTAATCATCCCAATCACTCGTTCCGCATCGGAACCTGCAATCGTGAAATCCACTAAAAACCCCCGATCCGGTTTATTGGCAAAAATCACCCGTTGTCCGGCTTCCACTTCCCACTGATCAAAGACCATCCATTCGTCCAAACGTTCCATACCAGTTCCTCCTCCAACGCACCAAACATTACAAACATTGTTTATACCTGTTCTTATCATAAGGTATTTCACAATGCCTGTAAACCGATCCCAACGATTTAATTGTTAATTTTACGTTAAGTTTTTTACAGAAACATCATCAAGGTGTCAGTTAATGGGCACCCTTCATTTTTCGTTGCAATAGACGCCCTGGGATAGCAAAAACCAAGTTAAAAATCAGGATGGTAATGATCAATAGCGCACCCGTTCCGTTAGCAACATCAATACGGTCAGGAACCAGTCCTACCGCCATGACATACCACATATGCACCGCCAGCGTTTCGCCCGCCGCCATGACGTCGAAATCAGGAACCGTGCGTGACACCGTAGTACCGGCGGTAAAGATCAAAATGGCCGTTTCCCCCAGCGCCCGACCGGCTGTCAGGGTAATTCCGGTGATAATTCCCGGTAGCGCGTTCGGCAATACCACCCGCCAGATCGTTTGCCATTTGGTGGCCCCCAGCGCCAAACTTGCTTCCCGGTAATACGCAGGCACTGTACGCAAAGCTTCCTCAGTCACCCGCACCAACACCGGCAAATTTAGCAACATTAATGTTAGCGAACCGCCGATGATACTAAATCCCATCCCCAGAAAGTTTACAAAGATGATCATGCCAAACAAACCCAAAACGATGGAAGGAACAGTGGCCAGGCTTTCCGTACTAAGCCGGATGGCATCCGTCAAACGGTTATTGCCGGCATATTCCGCCAAGTAGATTCCCGCCCCAACAGCCACCGGGATTGAAAACAGCATCGACAGCATCAAGATATAAAAAGAGTTGAAAAACTGCGGACCAACGCCGCCGCCAGCCCGAATATCGCTGGGCATTCCCGTTATGAACTCCCAGGACAAAACAGGAAGTCCCTTAAACAGCATATATCCCAAAAAGAACACCAGAATGGCCAAAATCAAAATACCCGCCAGCCACATCAATCCCGTGGCCAGATAATCCATTGCGCGTGGCGACATCATTTTTCCCCTCCCTGTGTAGCGGCAATACGCCGTATAACCAAAATCATCACCAACGAGATGATAAGCAATACCAAAGCCATCAAAAACAGTGAGTTACCCCAAGCAGAGCCGAAAGGCGTATTCCCCATTTCAACGACAATCTCACTCGGCAGCGTGGATGTCGGTGTAAACAGTGACCGGGCCAATTGCGGCGTATTGCCGATGACCATCTGTACCGCCATCGTTTCACCCACTGCCCGGGCCATCGCCAAAATTACCGAAGTTAAAATCCCCGGCAACGCCGCAGGAACCAGCACTCTGTAAATTGTCTGCCAGCGGGTGGCCCCCAATGCCAATGATGCTTCTTCCAGCGGACGCGGTACCGCACGGATGGCATCTTCAGAAATACTGATAATGGTCGGCAAAATCATTATCCCCAGAATAATTGCTGCGGACAACAGGCCAAAACCGGTCGGCACATGAAAATTTTCCCGAATAAAAGGAACCAAAATGGTTAAGCCGACAAAACCATACACTACCGAAGGAACAGCCACATAGAGATCCGTTGCCGGTCGCATCAAATCCCGTAACCATTGCGGAGCAATCTTCGCCATAAAAATAGCGCCGGCCAGTCCCAGCGGCCCACCCAGCAACACCGCCGCAATCGTCACCAGCACCGAACCTGAAATGAAACTCAGTGCTCCAAATTTATCGGCGGAAGGATCCCATTTTGACGAAAAAAAGAATTCCATCGGGCTGACATCCCGGAAAGTCATCAATCCCTGCTGCCCCACAAAAATAATAATGGATAATATTACCACCGTCATCAGTGACGCACTGGCGATAAACAAATACCGAACATATTTGTCGTAGAGCAACTTACGGTTGTGCCCCGAATCGTTGGTTTCTTCAACAAAGGTCATACTTTATTCACATCCTGTTCCCTATTGTTCATTTGCAATTTTCATTCATGATCTTTATTATAGTATGAAAGCAGGCCCATCAGGTTAATAGCATGTAAAGTTCCTGTAAAATCCGTTGTCTTGCACTATATTCCATTTCCTTTTTTATTTTTTTACTAAAAAAAGAGGACGTCAGGTTTTTCGTCCCTGGCGCCCCTTCGATGTCGAACTGCAGCCCGACTAGTTTTTCATTTTAGTGATTGGTACAAAGCCATTCTTTTCTGCATACGTTTCTTGGAATTCCTTACTCAGTGCATAGTCCATAAAGGCTTTCACCGCACCGGTAGGAGCACCTTTAGTGAACATCCGGCCGAAAGTATACACCGGATAGGTGCCGTTGATCACATTCTCCATGGAATATTTCACACCATTGTACGCCATTGTTTTGACCGACTGATCAGCATACGCCGCATCCACATAGCCAAAAGCGCCGGGAGTACTGGCGATGGCGGCCCGAACGGCACCGTTGGAATCCTGAATGACCGCATCATCCGTAAACGCACCATTTTTCAGGACAATCTCTGTAATGGCTGCCCGGGATCCGGAGGATTTCGCCCGGTGAATAATCGTGATTTTTTGGTCTTTGCCGCCGACTTCCTGCCAGTTTTTAATTTTTCCGCTACAGATATCAATATACTGTTGTTGTGTCAAGTTATCAACACTTACATCCGGATTAGTGATAAATACAAAAGGTATACCCACCAGCCGTGTTTCCGTCAATCCTTTATCTTTCAAAGTATCCTGCAACGGCACGTCGGAGTTGCCGATGTTGACCGAACCGGCGGCAACTTGGTTCTGCCCCGTGAAAGATCCGCCGCCGGCAATATTAACCGTTACCTTAGGATTTTTTTTCTGAAATTCTTCCTGAGCTGGTTTAAGAAAAGGAAGCAATGCGGTAGAACCGGATGCCGTCACGGTGCCGCTGACATCTGAAGCTGCTTTCGGTTCTTCCTTCTTGGCTCCGCCACCATTGCCGGAACCACCACATCCAGCCACCAGACCGGCTCCCAGCATTAGCGTCAGTGCCCCGACCATCAGTTTTGATTTGAAGATTGCATTCATTGCTATTGAAACCTCCTTAAAAGTTCGCATTGTTTGGATCTCTTTTGCGATATTTTTATTGTAAAACATACGAAGCAGCGGCGTGTTAAGTCTAAGTTACGTTTACGTTAAAACGCTGTTCGCCACTAGTC
>DATMYQ010000124.1:0-19549 GCA_035560935.1 Patescibacteria group bacterium
GAAGAGATATGGCACAGACTGCGTGGGGAAAAGTAAAATTTTTGCAGCATTTATTGTCGGCGGGGGTGATCCGGCGGTTATCTGAACCGGGTGCGGCAGTATCGGTAAGCAATAAGCAGGGGGGCAAACGGAATGTTGAAAACTTTTGATGAGGTGGTGGCCAAGGCCCGGGAACTGGGAAAAGTGGTCATCAGTGTGGCCGCAGCCCAGGACCGGGAAGTTCTGGGGGCCATCAAGGCGGTGGCAGAGGCGGGTCTGGCCGGTGCGATCCTGGTGGGAGACGCGGCCCCGATCCGGGCGATCATGGCGGAAGTGGGATTGCCGGCTGACATGCAGGTGATTCACGAGCCGGAGCCGCGGCAGGCGGCGTTGAAAGCAGCATCGCTGGTACGGCAGGGACAGGCACAGGTGTTGATGAAAGGACTGGTAAACAGCGGCGATTTTCTCAAGGCGGTGCTGAACCCTGAAATGGGGCTGCGCAGTGGACGTCTGCTCAGCCATTTTGCCGCATTCGAGGCGCCGGACGGCGACAAGTTGATTTACCACAGTGATGGCGGGATGAACATTGCCCCCAACCTGGAGGAGAAAAAAGAAATCCTGGCGAATTCGCTGGCAGCACTGCTGGCTCTGGGTATTCAAAAGCCCAAAGTGGCGGTGCTGGCGGCCAACGAAGTGGTGAACCCGAAAATGCCGGTAACGGTCGACGCGCAGGCACTGGCGGCTTTACACGCCGCCGGGGAACGGTTTGCCGGCAGCATCATTGAAGGTCCCATTTCCATGGACGTGGCATTAAACCCGAAAGCGGCGCAACATAAAGGAATTTCCAGCAGTGTGGCCGGCGACGTGGACCTGTTTCTCTTGCCCAGCATCGAAGCGGGTAATTTACTGGCCAAGGCACTCATACACTATGCAAAGTTTAAAAATGCCGGCGTCGTGGTCGGGGCAACCCATCCGGTGGTGATGGTATCCCGGGCCGATTCCGCCGAGGCGAAAATTCACTCCATCGCGCTGGCCTGTCTGTTGGCGGCTGGCGCGGAGCAACGTAAAAAAGGAGCTTGATTTCGCAGTAGTGAAGGCTATAAAAAGAAAAATGGAGGGTTAGATATGAAGCAACTGTTAACCGGCAATGAGGCTATTGCCCGCGGTGCGTATGAAGCGGGAGTTGCCTACGCATCGGCGTATCCCGGTACTCCCAGCACGGAGATTTTGGAAAACATTGCGGCATATAAAGAGATCGTCGCCCAATGGGATCCCAATGAAAAAGTGGCGATGGAAACGGCCATCGGCGCATCTATCGCTGGTGCCCGTTCTCTGGCGGCGATGAAAATGGTTGGTGTGAATGTTGCGGCGGATCCGCTGTTCAGCTTTGCCTACTCTGGCGTCAACGGCGGCATGCTGTTGATTTCCGCTGATGATCCCGGCATGCATTCTTCACAGAATGAACAGGACAACCGGCACTATGCCAAATTCGCCAAAGTGGCTATGGTGGAGCCCAGCGACAGCCAGGAGGCCAAAGAAATGGTCAGGGCGGCCATGGAAATCAGCGAACAGTTTGACACGCCGGTATTGATGCGGGTGACCACCCGGGTCTGTCATAGCAAAAGTCTGGTAGAAATCGGCGAACCACAGGCGCAGGTGAAGAAACCCTACGTAAAAAATTTACAGAAGTTTGACCTGGTGCCGGCAATATCACGAAAATTGCGGGTCAATCTGGAGGAACGGCTGGCAAAACTGAAACGCTTTGCCGAAGAAACGCCGCTGAATTTTATCGAATGGCACGATAAGAAGATCGGCGTCATTTCATCGGGTATTGCCTACCAATATGTCCGGGAAGTATTCGGCGAGCAGGCCTCCTATCTGAAGCTGGGATTCACTTATCCGCTGCCGCTGGAAAAAATCAAGAGCTTCGCCGCCCAGGTGGAAACCGTATATGTGGTGGAAGAGCTGGAACCGTATCTGGAAGAACAAATCAAGGCGGCAGGCGTTGCCTGCGTGGGTAAGGAAAAAATCCCGCCGATGGGCGAATTGAATCCGGATATTGTGGCCAAGGCGTTGCTGGGTCAGGAACCGGTGTTGCTGGAATACGACCAAAGCAGCGTGGTCAACCGTCCGCCGACTTTATGCGCCGGCTGTCCTCACCGCAGTTTCTTCTACGAGCTGGGCAAGCGGAAGGACATTATGATTTCCGGCGATATCGGCTGCTACGGTCTGGGTGGCGCCGAGCCATTGAACGCGAAAGATTCCTGTATCTGCATGGGTGGTGGTCCGAGTCTGGCTCACGGTGCCCAGAAAATGTTCAATCACTTTAACGAGAATATGCGTACTGTCAGCGTGGTGGGGGATTCGACTTTTTTCCATACCGGCATCAACAGCATGATGACGGCGGTATACAATCGCAGCAATACCGTTGCCTGCATTCTGGACAATCGAATCACCGGCATGACCGGGCATCAGGAAAACCCGGGCACCGGATTTACGCTGCAGGGAGAACCTACTAAGATTATTGACATTCCCACGGTGGTCAAAGCGCTGGGCGTCGACCATATCCGGGTGGTTAACCCGATGAATTTGCAGGAGCTGAAAGACGCGTTCGACTGGGCGCTGGCGCTGACCGAACCGGCCGTGATTATTACCCGCTGGCCGTGCGTTTTAAAAAGGCTTACGGAAGACGATAAACAGGAGTTTGGCGATTATAAAGGAGTTTGCGTAGTGGATGAAGCGGTTTGCGTGGGCTGTAAGCTATGCATTAAAACCGGCTGTCCAGCGCTGCAGTTTAAAAAGGAAGAAAAGAAAACGAAAATTGACGGGGCACAGTGCGTGGGCTGTGAAGTTTGCGTCCAAGTCTGCCCGAAAAAAGCCATTGCAAAGGTGGGTGAATAACATGGCCGCAGTAAAAAACATCCTGCTGGTGGGCGTTGGCGGGCAGGGAACGATTCTGGTCAGTAAAATTCTGTCCAATGGTCTGGTGGAAGCCGGCTATGATGTAAAAATGTCAGAGGTGCATGGCATGGCGCAACGGGGGGGCAGCGTCAGTACCCAGGTACGCTATGGGAAACAGGTATTTTCGCCCATTATTGGCAAGGGGCAGGCCGATATCCTCGTTTCTTTTGAAACCATGGAAGCGTTGCGATGGCTGGAATTTCTAAAACCCAGCGGTGCGGTCATTGTCAACGACTACCAGATTCCATCGGCACCGATTCTAATGGGAAAGGCAGAGTATCCTGAAGGTGTCCTGGAGATCCTGCAAGATAAGGCGGACACCACCGTGATCAAGGCGGCCCGGATCGCCGAAGATCTGGGCAGTGCCAAGGCGATGAACATAGTGCTTTTTGGGGCGCTGGTCCGGGCGATGCAACTGACGGACATTGACTGGAACGCGCAAATCGGTAAAAATGTTAAACCGAAGACGCTGAATGTGAACCTTAGCGCGTTTCAGGCGGGGCTGGCTGCGGGCACGAAATAGGACGGTGTGGAGAATCATGATGCTGTTTTTCTCTTTACACAGAGTTAACAAGACATTTTGACCAATTCGTGGTACCATGTTAATGGACCGGAAAGCGGATAAAATGCCGGTTACAACCGAAAAAAGGGGTGTTTTGCATGTGTGACGAAAAAATTCTGGAAGACAGTGATGAAATCCCGGTGCTGTTCACGGACGACATTGATCTGTTAGAGGACTGCCTGACAGATATTATTTTGGCCATGGGTTTGCCGGAAACCCAAACCAATGCTGTATTACGCCTGATCAGTGATACGCTCGAAGACCATCACGCCAATTTGCTGGATACCTTTGAGTCCACTTTGGGAGAAGAAGACGAGGACGTAGAAGAATAAACAAAATTTTTGTCGCCGTTTGGTCAGCAATGGCCGGGATCAGCGCCGTCACGGCAGTGTGACGGCGGCTGGTCTTTTTTATGCCGGAAAAGATCGGCACAGTGAACTGAAAAAATACGATTATATATAAATTTGTATTGGCGTGTGATGTGTACTAATCAGTGACCGGCAAGAGGATTTTTGCGGCAGATAGCGAATATTCATTTAGATATTCGTCAAGCGTAAGCTTATCGTTAGATAGGAGGATTGTGATTTGGAAGGAACGATTAAAAAACACACGTTACTGCTGGTGACGGTGCTGATCATGGCACTACTGCTGAGCGGCTGTGGACAGAAAAAGTCTGAACAGGCTAATCCAGCGACTGACGGAACGAAAAAACTCAAAGTGGGCCTGGTATATGATCTTGGTGGTCGCGGTGACAAATCCTTTAATGATGCCGCTTACTCCGGCCTGGAAAAAGCGCAGCGGGATTTTGCCGATAAAATAGAGGTGAAATATCTCGAACCCACTGGCAGCGGCGAGAACCGGGAACAGCTGCTAAGGCTGCTGTCTCAGGAAAAATATGATCTGGTGCTCGGCATCGGCCTCTTTTTTACTGATTCCATCCCCAGGGTGGCCCGGGATTTTCCCCAGACAAAGTACGGACTAGTGGATGGATATGTTCCGGGTCTGAAACCGGAGAGCAATGTAATCTGCCTGCTGTTTCGGGAACATGAAGGCGCCTTTCTGGTAGGGGCGGCGGCAGCGCTGAAAAGCAAAACCGGTAAAATCGGTTTTGTCGGCGGCATGCAAAGTCCGTTGATTGAAAAAATTGAAGCCGGTTATACTGCCGGCGCCCGCTACATAAATCCCCAGATACAGGTGGTGGCTGACTATGTCGGCACTACCGGCGAAGCGTTCAAGGACCCGGTGAAAGGTAAGGAATTGGCGCTGAAACAGATTCAAGGCGGTGTGGACGTCCTGTTTCAGGCTGCAGGTGCCTCCGGAGTGGGAGTGTTCGAGGCGGCCACCGCCCCAAAAATATGGATGATTGGCTGTGATGCCGATCAGTCACTGAATGCATCAGACATCCAGCGACCGTTGATTTTGACCAGCATGCAGAAACGGGTGGATAACGCTGTATACCAAACGATCAAGGCATTGATTGATAAAGAATTTAAAGGCGGGTACCAGGAGTTTGGCCTGAAGGAAGGTGGCGTCGGCTACGCCGAGAATGAGTTTAACCGGGACCTGATTGGCGCTGACAAGGTGAAACTGGACGACATTAAAGAAAAGATCATCAGCGGAGAAATCAAGGTTCCGGCCAGCAAGAAAGACTTGAAATAGCCAAGAGGGGGATGGCGGCAGTCATCCCCCTTACTGTTATCAGGAAAGGAGAATCGCGGTGGAAACGGTTCTGGAGTTTGAAAATGTCACCAAACGTTTTCCCGGTCTGGTAGCCAATGATCAGGTGTCGTTTGATGTCCGCCGGGGTGAAGTACATGCCCTGGTGGGTGAGAACGGCGCCGGCAAAAGCACGTTGGTGAACATGATCGCCGGTCTGTACCGCCAGGATGAAGGAGAAATTCGTCTATGGGGCGAACCGGTCTCCAACGGTGGTCCCCGGGGAGCCATTGCGCAGGGCGTCGGCATGGTGCATCAGCATTTCATGTTGATACACCGTTTCAACGTGGTGCAAAACGTGATTCTCGGCTTTGAGGAAAGCTGTTCCCGGTTCGGATGCCTGGACCTGCGGCAGGCTCGGGAAATGGTGGAGGAATTGTGCCGGTGCTATGATTTCCGGCTGAACCTGAGCGTGCCGGTGGGTACCTTGTCGGTGGGGCAGCAGCAGCGGGTGGAGATTTTGAAGTCGCTGTACCGGGGGGCTAATCTGTTGATTTTGGATGAACCGACAGCCGTGCTGACGCTCCAGGAGGTTCGGGCGCTGTTCGAGAATTTGAGACGTTTGACAGCACAGGGCAAGACCGTTATTTTTATCAGTCATAAACTGGATGAGGTGCTGAATATTGCCGACCGGGTGACAGTGCTGCGGCGGGGGCGGGTTATTGCCACTGTCAACGCGATGGCTACGGATAAAAAGCAACTGGCGGAAATGATGGTGGGACGGCCGGTGTTGTTTCAACTGGATAAACCGGTCAGCCGGCCGGGGGAAACGGTGCTGGAAATGGATCAGGTTGTGCAGGGGACGGATGCCGGCCACCACAAGCTGAATCGATTGACACTGACGGTTCGCCGGGGCGAAATCTACGGTATTGCCGGCGTGGAAGGCAATGGCCAGCGGGAACTGGTGGAAACAATAATGGGATTGATGCCGTATGACAGCGGTGACATAAAAATTCAGGGCCGCAGCAACCGGGGCCGCAGTGTGCGGGATATTCGCGCCGGTGGTGTTGCTTATATCCCTGATGACCGGCAGCAACGGGGGTTGTCGTTGGCGATGACGGTCTGGGAGAACGCCGTGCTGGGTCTGGTCCGCAGCGATCGTTACAGCCGTTGGTGGAAATTGTGCACTGACCGGATACGGGACTTTGCCGCTCGGAAGGTGCGGGAATTTGATATTCGGCTCAGCTCCGTCGAACTGCCCATCCGCAGTCTGTCCGGCGGTAATCAGCAAAAAGTGATTCTGGCCCGGGAAATGAGTGTTGACCCGGAACTGATTATTGCTGCCCAGCCGGTGCGGGGGTTGGATATCGGCGCCATTGAATTCGTCCATCGGCAGTTGATCGCCGCCCGGACCGCCGGCAAAGCGGTGCTGTTGGTATCGGCGGATCTGGAAGAAGTGTTGTCAGTGGCTGATCGGGTGGGAATACTTTATAATGGGGCCATTGTCAAAGAATTTATTCCCGGGGAACTGGAGACGGAAACCATTGGCGAATATATGCTGGGTGCTGGAAAAGAGGCGGCGGTATGGACAGAAAGCTAAAAATCAGGCTGCTGCGGCTGACGGCACCGGTCGGGGCAGTGCTGTTCGCGGTGCTGCTGAGTTCGGTATTTTTAATCGCAATCGATAAAAATCCACTGACCGTTTATCTGACAATGTTAGCGTTTGGACTGGGCCGGATGGACAGCATCGCGGCAATTTTGTTCAACGCGACGCCGTTGATTTTTTCCGGACTGGCGGTGGCGATAAGCTTTAAGGCGGGAATGTTCAATATCGGTGTTGAAGGCCAGTATTTTATCGGCGCCGTCTGTGCCGCCTGGGTTGGTTTTGCCATGCCGGGACTGCCGGCGGTGGTGCATATTCCGCTGACACTTTTGGCCGCCATGACCGGTGGGATGCTGTGGGCCTTGGTACCTGTTTATCTCAAGGTGAAGCGCGGCGTTCATGAGGTGATCAGTACGATTATGCTGAATTACGTGGCCTATTCGCTGGTTCACTATCTGATTGCCGACCTGTTTATGGATCATAATCAGAAAATTCCCGAGGGGCTGGGCAGTGCGCTGATCCGGACACCTAAGTTTCTGGAGTCGGCCATGATGCCGACAATTCACGCCTTCATGGCGTTGTGGGGAGTTGAACTGCCCGGTTATATTTATGTTAACTGGTTTTTGATGCTGGCGCTGGTGGTGGCGGCGGGGGTGGGATATTTGCTGAACCGAACGCCACTGGGATATGAATTGCGAGCGGTGGGGCACAATCCGTTATCGGCAGAGGCGGCCGGTATCCGGACGGAGACGGTTTACATCAAGACTTTTTTGCTCAGCGGTGCGATTGCCGGTTTGACGGGACTGTCGCATCTGCTGGTTTTTTATGAATATATGGATCTGGATTTCCCTAAGAATTTTGGATTTAACGGTATCGCCGTGGCGCTGATAGGCGGCAACCATCCAATGGGTATTGTACTGGCGGCGTTGTTGTTCGGTTTTCTGAGCCGGGGAGCCGAAGGGGTCCAGACGATTCTCGGAGTGCCGATGGATGCCGTAGTGATTATGCAGGGTATTATCATATTAAGCGTGGTGGTGGTCGCCGGCATTCTGGGTCGCTACCTGCGCCGGCTGGAGAAAAAGGAGGCGCCGTGATGGGAGACATAACGGAAATACTGGCCTCGGCGTTGCGGGTGACCATGCCGGTGTTGCTGACCGCGCTGGGGGCTATTTACGCCGAACGCAGCGGCGTGGTCAACATCGGATTGGAAGGAATGATGCTGACAGGCTGTTTTTGGGGAGCGTACGGTGCGCTGCATTGCGGTGCTGTCAACGGCTGTTTACTGGCGATTCTGATGGGAATGGCCATGGCGGGGATTCATGCGTTGGTTACCATTACGTTTCGGGTGGATCAAATCGTGTCCGGTGTGGCTATTAATATTTTAGCTTACGGGTTGGCCCGCTTTTTCAGCATGGCATTGTTTGGGATGGCTACGACCAGCCCCCAGGTACCCGGTCTGGAAAAAATCAGCCTCCCCATTCTGTCGGAAGTGATGGTGTTAAAACCGTTGGTAACGGAATTGTCGCCGCTGATTCCGGTGGGATTGCTTCTGGTACCGCTGACCTATTGGGTGCTGGAGCGGACGGTTTTTGGCCTGCGCCTGCAAGCGGTGGGAGAAAACCCGCTGGCGGCGGATACGCTGGGTGTCAGCGTCATTCGCTATCGGTATGCCGGAGTTTTGCTCAGTGGAGCGTTCGCCGGCCTGGCGGGAGCGTATCTGTCCATCGAGCATACCCGGATGTATGTGGAAGGAATGACTCAGGGGCAAGGATTTATTGCTCTGGCCGCAATGATTTTCGGCAACTGGAAACCGTTTGCCAGTCTGGGAGCGGCCTTTCTGTTCGGGTTTGCCGAGGCCCTCAGTTTCCGGGTCGCGCAAAACAAGGTGATTCCGTACCAATTGATTAAAATGATTCCCTACCTGCTGACGATAGCGGTGCTGGCGGGAGTGGTGCGCAAGGCCCAGCCACCGGCGGCCGGCGGTGTGCCGTATTCCCGGGAAGGGGAATAGTTTGCGGGAAGCAGATGCCGGACCCAGAAACGTCATTTGTCCGGCGATGGTTTCTTGCCAACAGAAAGAACGGCCGTGGATTTGTTCGTAATTTTGCAAAATGGAGTGGAAAAAGAAAGGGGATATGGATTTGTTGGCGAATATCGACAACATATTTATCTAAGATATTTATCAGTATAAAGAAGTCAAGGGACAAAGGGAGGCGGACCTATGCAGGTTTGGGGAGTGCGCCTGATATCGGCCGATTTGGAACAAAATTATAACGCGGATCTGCTGACAGTTGTCGATCCATCCTTACAGGAAGAAATCCGGCGATTTCGCCGCCGGGAGGATGCGGTGCGTAAACTGACCGGGGATCGTCTGGCGCGCCTGGTCGTTGGCCGGATGCTGGGAATCCCGGGCTGGAGGCTGGATTTTGCGGTCAATGCATATGGGAAACCTTTCCTGGCGGCAGATACTGACATTGAATTTAACCTGTCCCATTCCGGTGATTGGGTGGTATGTGCAGTGGATGAACAGCCGGTAGGCATTGATGTGGAACAAGTTTTGCCGGTGGAGCAGGAACTGATGGAAAACTGTTTTTCTGCGCCGGAGATTCAATGGGTGCGCGCTGGCGGCAGTGCTTGGCTGACACGGTTTTATCAGATTTGGACGTTGAAGGAAAGTTACATAAAAGCGCTGGGGCAGGGAATGTCTCTGCCGTTGCCTTCTTTTTCCCTGCTGAGGCAAGATGACGAACGCTGGACACTTCAGTCGGCGGCGAGAAAAACGGACTGGTTTTTCCGGCAGTATTCGCTGCCGGGAGGATATGAATTGGCAGTATGCGGTAAGGACAGTGGATTTTCCGGCGAGTTGACGCAGCTGACATTAAAAGAGCTGCTGGCCGATGAATAAGCAGTTCTTGAACGCTGGAAACGGCCGCCGGCCATTGCCACAGCGGCTGGCAGCAACGTAAGTATGTGAAATTATCGCGTCCGGACACCCAGGAAAAATGGAGGTACTTGTCGAACAATGTCTTAAACGGTTTGCCTGGCCACGCCGGTTTGGAGAAAAATCCGGGGTCGGCGGCTTTTGGATGTTGATGGAAGGAACCTGGGGATGCGTAGGAAAATTTCATTCTTTTTGCTGATAGTAGTTTTTTGTCTATTGATGCCGGTCAGGGCGTCTGATGACAGCTTTTCCACAGCGCCCCGCCAGAAAAACGGCGGCAAATGGCGTATCGGTTATTACGAAGCGGGGCCATATCCCAGTTATACGCTGACGTTTGGAAATATTGTCAAGGCATTGGCCAAGTTGGGTTGGCTGGACAATGTGGATGCTTGTCCGTTTGACAGCGATTCCCGGACCATTTGGCAATGGCTGGGTACGCATTCGGTCAGTCAGTACCTGGAGTTTCCACCGGATGCCTATTATTCCTACAATGACGAGGAAGCGTTGCACGGACCGGTACGGGAGAGTCTGCTGCGGCGATTGACTGAAACAACGGACCTCGATTTGATGCTGGCGTTGGGAACGTTAGCGGCCCAGGACCTGGCTAATGATCGTCATGGGGTTCCTGTGATGGTATTTTCTGTAAGTAATGCGGTAAAGGCCGGTATTGTCGTCAGTGAGGAAGATTCCGGGAGGAACCATGTATGGTCCCATGTGGAGCCGGATCGTTATAAGCGGCAGGTGGAATTGTTTTATGATATATTTCATTTTAAAAAACTGGGTATTGTTTATGAAGATACGATAGCCGGCCGATCCTACGCTGCGTTGGATGATGTGGAAGATTTGGCCCGGGAACGGGGATTTGAAATTGTTCGGGCCTTTTATGACGATTCGGTGTTGGATCCGGATTTGTACCATCAAAATTTACTGGAAGCGTACCGCCAGGTGGCGACGGAAGCCGATGCTTTTTATCTTACGCCGTATACCCGTTTGCAAAATGAACGGTTGGGTGACATACTGACGCCGTTGGTGGCGAAAAAGCTACCAACTCTTTCCTGGTCGGTCCGGTTGGTTCCCCATGGCGTATTAATGGCGGTGGCACTGGCTGATTTTGAATACATTGGAGCTTTTGACGCCGAAAATATTGCACGGGTTCTGAATGGTGCCCGGCCACGAAGCCTGAATCAAATTTTCATTTCACCGCCCAGTATCGTGCTGAACCTGGAGGCGGCGGACCGGATCCGCTATGTCCCGCCGTTCCCGATTCTATTAGCGGCAGACAAAATATACTTAAAAATTGAGGGAGACTCCCGATAAGCGGCATGGCCCGGCTGTGAAATACGGACAGGGTTTGTATTGCCGAACTGGGTATGCGAAGACGAGAGGTGATGTGGATGCGGACCCATAATCGGCTGCGCCTGTTGGTTATTGCGGTGGCTATTTTGTTCATTCTCGTGGCTCTTTGTGTTAGTGGTGCGCTGAATATTGTCTCGTTCAAACAAAATTACCTGGAGTCTCTGTCGGCCGGTTACAAAGTGGCAGCCATGTCCGCTAAACGAACGATTGAATACTCGGTTCGTTACGGGAAACCACTGGATAAGTTCAACGGAATGGGAGAAATACTGGCCGAGTTGAAAAACAGCCTGGAAATACTGGAAAATGTACGGGTGATTGCAACCGATGGCAGGGTACTGTACGATCCGGCCGGTCCGGTAAAAGATCAGTGGCTGCCATGGCAGCTGCGGCAGGCAGCCAACTCTGCCGCGGAAGCCGAAGGAACCCCTTATGCAGTGGGCGTGTGGGAAAAAGAGTACCATGTGTTTATTCCGCTTCGGGATAAGCAGAATGCCGTGATTGGGACACTGGACCTGTCCATTCAGGCTGCGCTGATTAATAATCAGGTGAATACCCGGGTCTGGGCGGTAGTGCAGGCTACCGTGGTGATTGTCATCGTCACGTTGAATTTTATGGTTTTTGTACTGTTTGCCATTGGGATTGTCAATGACCGGGGCGAGGTCCGGCGCCGGCGGGTGATCATGGTGGTGGCCGCTGTTTTTACCCTGGCGCAGGTGGCGTTTTGTCTGGTGAATATGCAGCTGTTTCAAAAAGCATATGTTGAAATGGCCAAAAATACGATGGCGGTGTTAGCGCACAGTGTTAAAGAAGATGTCGGCTCTGTGGTGTCCCGGGGCGTTACTTATAACCGGCTGGTGGGTTTGGACCAATATTTGGGACAACTCATCGTTAACTCGCCGGAAATCGACCGGATTGCGATTACCGACAGCAGTGGGGCGATCATGTATCGGGCGCCGGCTGGCGGCGCCGGGGCGGACCCAAAACCGGGAGAACCTTTGCAATATCGTTACTTTCAGGCTTTGCCCGATGATAAGAACGCTGTGGGGGGAACGATTCACGTCTGGCTCTCTCAGGAGTATATTTATGGGAAGAGTAAAGAGCTGGTGATCGATGCCGTTGCTACGACGGGATTGTTTTTCCTTTTTTTGATTGAACTGATATTTTATGTGCCGATACTGCAGCGCTATTTTGCGGCCGGGGCGCCGAAATGGACGGCGGCATCCCCGCATCCGCTGCGGTTGTCTGGTTTTATGTTATATTTTACGGCAAGCCTGGAACTGGGGTTTTGCGCCGTACAGACGGAAAATCTGGCGATGCTGCGCCATACTCTGACGGCGGGATCAGTGATCCCGGCGGTGTTGACCGGCCTGGGAGCGTTGGCAGGCGCTTTTGGATCCCGGTATCTGCAACGGGACACTGCCCGGCTGTTATACATCGGGGGGGCTCTGCTGGCCTTAACCGGGGGGGCAGTGGCCATGAGTGTGTCCGGATTATTCCCCTTTGTTGTGGCGATGGCGGTGTCCGGACTGGGGTGGGGTGGAGCTGCGGCCGGCTGGCGGCACTTTTTGCCGGCTGACCGTGACCCGCGCCTTGTTTCCCTCTATCGGGGCATGTTTTGCGGTAGCCTGGCCGGTTGCATTGCCGGTGCGCTATTAGCCACCCGAATGAGCTGGGGTCTGACTTTTGCCGGTGGAGCGATCATCCTGCTTTTGGTTTTGCCGGCCAGTCGGCAATGGGGAGAAGCGGAGGGGCCCACCCTGGAACGGATGAAGGTAGGCGACGTGGGCTGGCTGACCGGGCTGTTGACGCTGGTTCCACCGATTGTGGTTTGGGGGGCGGTGGCCGGTCGGGCGGAAGGCCTGGCCGCGCTACTGTTGGCCGGCGTGGCAGGATCCCGGTGGTGCTGGCGACGGCTGACGCGGCGGACAAAAACTTCGGTTTCCTGAGATTGACCAGGCAAAGGCCCAATCGACAAAGAACGGGGGTGAACGATCTGCTGCACATCATTAGAGAGTTGGTCGTGCCGATTGTCAGTGCCGCCTGCGTGTTGGCGGTAGTTGCATACTTCCTGGTGCGCACCCGTTTTCTGGCGCTGATTTTACAGGAGAAGGAACTGGCATTGCGTGACCAGCTTTCACTGATCCTGCCGTTTACGCTGTTTTCTGTTTACGGCGGGTTGAACGCGATCCCCCTGGTAGGCAGCTATGTGGCGCTAAACCATGTGGGACAAATTGTCGGCGGTTTGCTGGCCGGGCCGATTGTGGGCATTGGCACCGGCACGATTTTGACGGTGATCCGGTACTCGTTTGGAGATTATCTGGCACTGCCGGCCTCGCTGACCTGCATGCTGGTCGGACTGTTTGCCGGATTGTACCATGAGTGGTATCGGGGCTGGAACCGGAACAATCAGCTGAATGCCAGAAGAGCAGTGCTGTTTACCATCGGGATCGAAATCCTGGGCCTGGGTTTGTCACTGCTGCTGCCGGATTTTGGCAGGGCGGAGAAGATGGTGCTGGCGGGGGCCATACCGACGGTTTTTGGAAATGCGCTGGGAGTGGGAGCTTTTATTTTTATTATGAATACCCTGGTCAGCGAACGGGAAAGCTTGTCGGTAAAGAAGCGCATTGAGAATGAATTGCGTTTCGCCCGGGATATTCAACAAAATTTGTTGCCCCGATCGTTTCCACCCTTTGCCGGTCCGCGCAAGAACGTTGCCGTTTGCGGCGCATGGGTGCAGGGGCGTGAACTGGGTGGGGAATTTTATGATTTGTTCTTTATCGATGATCACCGTTTTTGTTTTGTGATTGGCGAGGTGTCGGGAAAAGGCGTGCCGACGGCGCTCATGATGTCTGTAATTCGCAGTTTGCTGAAGACTTACGCCGAAACCGGCATGGATCCCGATGAATTATTGTATCGGGTTAACAATGAATTGTGCCGGGGCAATAATACGTCGTTGTTTGTCACGCTGTTTTATGGTGTGTTGGACAGCCGAACCGGTGAAATCGTTTATAGTAATGCCGGTCATAACCTGCCGTTGATTTATAGTGGCGGTGGACAAACCGCGGTGGTTGACCAAGTGGCCGGCATGCCGATGGGCACTCTGGAAGACCGACCGTACCGACAGGCTGTTTTTGTGCTGAACGAGGGCGACGTGTTGGTGATGTATACCCGTGGTCTCTTGGCATCACTAAATCACCAGCAGGAGGAGCAAAACGAACAACCTCTGGTGGAAATGCTTGACCGGGAAAACGCTGTGGTGCCGCAAATCCTCGTTGATCATGTAATGCAGGAGGCACAGCGTCTGACGGGCGGGACTGAAGTGGCTCGGGACATGCTTCTCATGGCGATGATCTGCACGCCGCAGGAAGCATGATACCACACGGGAATGCCGGTTTACCCCGGTGCAACCGTTTAGCGGCGGGAGAAGGGGACTGACAAAAAATCGTAATTGATTAGCTGAAAAACGGGCATGAGCGCGGTTACCGAAAAGCCGACAGGTTTTCCAAACGGAATGCGGGAAAAAGAAAGGAGCAGGTAAACATGCGTAAAATTATCAAAATCGACGAAGAAAAATGTGACGGTTGCGGATTGTGTGCCACTGCCTGCGCCGAAGGCGCCATCCAAATCATTGCCGGTAAAGCCAGGCTGGTCAGTGATAATTATTGTGATGGTCTGGGTGCTTGTTTGGGCGAATGTCCTCAGGGCGCGTTGACAATGGAAGAACGGGAGGCGGCAGGTTTTGATCCGGCGGCGGTGGAACGCCATCTGGCTGCTGCCGGAAATGCCCACCACGGTCACGGCAAGACCGCCGATACGATGGCGTGCGGTTGTCCCAGTTCCATGACCCAGATATTGACACCGGTTGCACCCTCGGCGGACCAGACGACGGGCGCGGACTCCCAGTTGGGACAATGGCCGGTTCAATTACGACTCGTGCCGGTCAATGCACCGTTTTTTGACGGGAAACCGCTGGTGATTTCCGCTGATTGCGTACCCTTTGCCTATGCTGGCTTTCATCGGGATTTGTTGTCGGGAAAAGCGTTGGTGGTCGGCTGTCCCAAACTGGACGACACGGAACTTTACCGAAATAAGCTGACGGAGATTTTTCTGGCCCATGATATTCCACAAGTGGAGATCCTGTTTATGGAAGTACCCTGCTGCAGTGCATTACTGCGCTTGGTTCAGGGGGCGCTGGCCGATTCCGGTAAAACCATTCCGCTACTGGCGATAAAAGTGGGAATCCGGGGTAATATTGTGGAAAGCCGGCAACTATGATATTGCCGGCCGCGATTTGACTTTGCGCATTGGTTTTCAGGCAGGGGAAAAACAGTGCATGGGTGGGAATGCTGGCGGTTGACGGCTAAGGGCCTTCGCCGCCAGCGTTTGTCTGTCGCTTTGATGAATCAAATAGTGTAAAAATATTCCAAAAATATAGGACGATCCGCCTAATCCATCGCATTTGTTGGACAAACGCTGTTAAAACTGATAAAGTGAAAATACATATAAAGGGGGGACGGAAATGATTAACGCGGAATCCTTGCGGGCGTTGCTGGAGTCCATATCTGACGGTGGGTACATTGTGGACAAAAGTCGCAACATTTTGTTTTGGAATAAGGCCGCCGAAGCGATTTCCGGGTTTGCAGCCAGCGAAATGACCGGGAGAAATTGTGCGGATAACATGATCCATCACATTGATGAGCGGGGCGTGAATCTTTGCCAGGAATCCTGTCCGTTATTGAAATCCATCGCGGATGGGCTGATCCGTGAAAGCCAACTTTATATGCATCATAAAGACGGGCACCAGGTTCCGGTCATCATCCGGACGGTTCCCTATCGGGATCAGAAAAATGAAGTGGTTGGTGCGATTGAGTTATTCCGCAAAAATGTGCCCCCCGTGGGACCGGATGCGGAAAAATTAAAAATATTGGCCAATATGGCTTATGTGGATCAGCTGACGGAGCTGCCCAATCGTCAATATGCGGAGAATAAGCTGAAATTGGCCATGACAGAAATGGCACGCAGCGGATTGACGCCGGGCGTGCTGCTGATGGGAGTTGTCGGATTTAAAGAGATCAATGACCGTCATGGAAATATTGCCGGAGACAAGGTTTTGCAAATGGTGGCGAAAACCATCGCCGCCAACACGGAACACCTGGAGATTGGGGTGCGCTGGCAGGGATCCCGGTTCATGGTGATTTCGATGAATACCAAAAAAAGTCTGCTGATGCTATTGTCTAATAAACTGAAAGTAATGATTGAGCAGTTCAACCTGGTGGTGAATGGAGAGGCAGTGGCCGTCCGCATGGCTGTCGGGGCGACGGTGGCAGTACCGGGGGAGACTGTGTCAACATTGGTGATCCGGGCGGAAGATCTGATGCGCCAGAGCGAGATCACTGAAAATCATGCGGTTAAGACGGATGCGGATGTTATGTAGTTCGCAGCTTAAAAGCCCGCCGGTATTACCGGCGGGCTTTTATCCCGCTGAAAGTGAAAAAACGCGCGAAATTCTCTTTTGTCAAGCGGTTACTGCTCTTTTTAACACAAAGATTCCGCAGAGTGAAGATTTTATCCATGATATTTAGAGGAATAATGCTTTTGGCGCTGAATCAGTTAAGATAACCAAAATGAGGGCGAAATAAGGGAAAAATATGTGAAAATAATGGGAAAAAACGGTTATAAGCTTTTTGAAAGCGAGACCGAAGCAAAAAGAGACGCTGTTTTACAAGGATGATCTGTTCGGTTCATGATTGATTTGATGCAGTAGAGGAGCGTGAAATCCATGGCTTCACCCGATGGTAAAATGAGCCAGGCTGAGATTGAGGCATTGCTGGCGTCCGGAATTGCGGAAACGGAAAAAGAAAAAACGGTTGCAGAAACAACAAAATTAGCAACTGAATCTGTGCTGCCGGATTCTGCCGAAACTTCAATTCCTGAGGCTCCGGGTGGAATGATGAGCCAGGATGAAATTGCGGCGATGCTGGCCTCAATGCCGGAAAATTCGGAAACGGCGGTAACACCGGAAAATCAGGATGCCGGCAATCTTTCAGAACCGGGGGCGACGGGAGAAAGTGCCGATGGCGGTATGTCGCCGACCGAGATGGAAGCGTTTATGGCAGCGTTGCAAAAGCCCCGGGAAGACTTGGCGGAACCCGGGGAACCGGTGACGGCCGCGGAGGAAACACCGGCGGCAGCGGCGCCGGCCCCGGCCAATGAATCCGGAGGAGCGATGAGCCAGGATGAAATTGCAGCCATGCTGGCGGCGATGGAACCGACTGCTGCGACACCCGGGGAAGCGGTGACGGCCGCGGCGGAAACACCGGCGCCAGTGGCGCCGGCCCCGGCCAGTGAATCCGGAGGAGCGATGAGCCAGGATGAAATTGCGGCCATGCTGGCGGCGATGGAACCGGCTACTGCGGAACCCGGGGAAGCGGTGACGGCGGCGGAGGAAACACCGGCGGCAGAGGCGCCGGCTCCGGCCAATGAATCCGGAGGAGCGATGAGCCAGGATGAAATCGCGGCCATGCTGGCGGCGATGGAACCGCCTGCTGCGGAACCCGGGGAAGCGGTGACGGCCGCGGCGGAAATTCCGGCGGCAGAACCGGCGGCCGCTGCTCCGGCAGCATCAGCACCAGCGGTTCCCGGAGCGATGATGAGCCAGGACGAAATAGAAGCCATGATGGCGGCCCTCAATAATGATTTGGCGGATGAATCGCAGTCGATCGAAGTGCAGCGTGCTGTGCCGCCGTCTGCGCCGGCGGAAAAGCCAAATGTAATGCCGGAGCCGGCCCCGGCCCCGGCAGTTCCCGAGGTTTCTGCGCCTGCGGCGCAGGCTGAATCCAATGCCGGAGAAGTACCGGCGACAGCAGCTCAGGAAGAGGCGGTAACGACAGCAGAACCGAAGAAAAAATTCTTTTTGCTGGCAATTTTTGCTGGTTTGTCCGGTATTTTTCGGCGGGGAAAAGCACCGGTCGAAACCGGAGAACTAACGGAAACTCCGGCAACAGGAATTTTGGCGAAGCTGAAAGCTGTATTGCCGTTCCGGAAGAAAGCGGCAACGGCGGTCGAGGCAGAGGCGGAAATCCCCGACGCCAATGTGTTGACGACGGCGGATTTTCACCGGACCATCATTTACCTGGTGGCGGCATTGGCCTTGTTTTTGCCAATTGCGATGGGGGCGGGAACGTATCTGGCCCTGACATATGGGCGTTCCCAGCCGGAAGTGAGTCCGTCGCAGGTCATGCTGGCCAATATGGGTATTGGTTTTTATGCTGAAGACTTTGTAAAACAGGCAGGCCGTGGCAACAAGGAAGCAGTTAACTTATTTGTTGAGGCGGGTATGTCGCCTGATGCCTATCGGCCGGCAGACGGTTTTACGCCGATGATGGCGGCGGCCAGCTACGGCAAGCAGGACATTATACGGCTTTTGCTGGGCAAGGGAGCTAATCCCAATGCCAAGGATAAGGATGGGCAAACCGCACTGATGAAAGCGGTAGCGGCCAATCAGGCACTGGCAGTGCGGGTGTTGATGCAGAGTGGTGCCGATGTGAATATGCGGGATGCGAAAGGCCGTACGGCAATATCCATTGCCAAAGAGAAAAAGGATCCCAAAGTGGTGGAATTTATGTTGGACCTGGGCGTCAAGGAACTGGAGCCGGTCTGGCAGCAGATCAAACCAGCGGAGCGCAAAGCGGCGCCACGGGCCAGCGAGTCGACGTCCACCGCTCAGAAAACTCCGCCCAGCGTCAGCCAGGGTCAGGCACCGCCGGTAAATTTACCGGCTGTTTCCGGCAAGCCGGCCACAGAATTTGGTATTGATACCGGCCGGGTGGGGTTTGCCGAACTGGGGAAATCGGTTGACACACTGTTTACCCGCTATGACAGAAATTCCGTGACGTTTGGGGAAGAATTGTTTGCCGGCCGGCAACGGCCGGTGGCCAGTGTGTATCTTCCCGGCCGCAATTCACCGTCACTAAAGTTAAATTTACTATTGTACAATCAGGAAAAAGACCGGATGATTGTTGGTATCCAGGTGTTGGATGAGCGGTTCCGGACGGGATCTGGCGCCACAGTGGGTTCAACACTGGGTGATCTGCGCCAAGGTGGCGGAACGGTTAACGTCCGTTATCTTGATGCCATGATGGTGGCCAGCGGCAAAGAGACCCGGGTCATGTACGAACTGGATATCGCCATGGACAGTTTGCCGGTGGACTGGCTGAAAGGCGGCGACTTGAACACGCTGCCGGATAATATGCGTATTCGCAGTATTTTAGTATATTGAGCCTGATTGGGGAACCGCTGAAGCCGTGTTCCTCAAAACGGATCGCGTCGGGATTTGACGCTAAAGGCAGCTCGTGGTCCGCAGTTTGCGAACGACGGGCTGTTTTTTTGGCGGCTGGAAAATATAGAATTCAGCGCTCTGAAAAATGTTCTGATGGTTTCAAATCTCTAATCAAATAAGTATTTGTTTACCATAATTGGAACTACAATGAAG
>DATMYQ010000125.1:0-6643 GCA_035560935.1 Patescibacteria group bacterium
TATGATTATTATTTGTAAAGCTTTTTATTCTGCCGGCAATCTCCGTTCCAGCAATTAAGCGCTCATTTTTTCATTATTTTCGCCATTTTTCTACTGAAAATTTAATTTTTACTCCTCTTCCCGCACATCCCAACATTTTCATTTCGTTCGTTGTACCATGAGTACCGCCACCACCACCAGCACAATTCCTCCAATTTGCCAGACATCCAGAATCTCACCAAAAACCACAACCCCAATAATTACGGCCACAATAGGTTCCAAAGTAGCGATAATTGACGCTTGTCCCGGCTCAATCCGAGAAAGAGCAGCGGTATAGCAAAGAAAAGAAAGCACGGTAGGGAAAAAACCAAACGCCAAACTCCATGCCACGAGCTGCGCTGACAAAAAAAATTCTCTTCTTTCCCAAAGACCGCTGACCGGCAGCAGTGCTAAGGTTGCAAAGGCAAAAGTATATATCGTTACCGTCAACGGAGAATATTTACGCAAAGCAAATTTTCCAAAAATGCTATACAAAGCATAACCAACGCCAGCACCTAATCCGGTCAGTAAACCATAAAAGGAGATCCGGCCCTGTAATGTGGGTAAAAATCCAGTCACCAGCCCGCAACCGGTAAAGGTCAATACCAATGCCATGAGTTTTGTCAGCGTCAACGCTTCCTTAAAAAACACCCGGGACAACAGTAAAACAAAGGCCGGCGCAGTATAAAGCAGAATGGCAGCCACCGATACGGAAGCAGCCGCCATGGAAGTGAAATAACACCAGTTAAAAAAAACAATACTGACAATACCGGTACCTATAAAATATTTGCCGTCCTGCCAACGTATGAGCAACTGGGAGCGGTCATAAACCAGGGCACCCAATAGCAGAAGGAACGCACTGCTGCTGCTTCGGATTGCCACTATTTGCAAAGGGTCAAAGCCAAATTCTTTGAGTTGCTTGACAAAAACAGCAATGCCGCCCCAAAGAGTGGCGGCAATGACAACCAAAAGGTACGCTTGGTATCTCCACCTGGCATTCCCTGGTCTCAAATAATTCACCCCTAAATAATAATCCTCCGGCTCCACAACACTTTATCCTGGGCTTCTCCCCAAGACACCGGTCTTAGTGGTTCCACCGGCCCCAATCCCAACGTAGTGTCACAGTCCACCTTCACGCCGAGTCGTTGCAAAGCACCGAACCCGCTATAGGCCTGACAGGCGTCAATTAATTCTTGGCGTGTAAAGGTCGCAGCCAAAACACAACGATCTTCCAGATCGTCTTTAACCCACCCCAGCACACATCCGTACTGAAATGAGGGAATGGTGGCAAAAACCCGGGAAGCAATATGCATTACTGCCGATGAACAAACCTCCAGATACTGTTTGTTAAATGTCAGTGGATCCTTATCCTGATACTCCACTTTGCCACCCGGTAATAATTCCGCGGTTTCCCTGGGAATAATCGCCTTTGGGGGGAACCATATCTTGATCCGGGGCGCCTGCTCATGAAGGTCAATGTCTACCGTCACCGTAAACGGAAATTTTTTCTTCGGCAATACGGATTCCAGTTGGGCCAGCACCGCCTGCGTATTGCCATCAATCAAACGTTCCGCGATACGTATTCTTTCATCTTCCGCCTCTTCATGCAGAATACGGGCTTCATTCTGCATCGTCCGATGCATTTCGTGCCGGAGATTAATTTTATTTTGCGCATCGGCAACCGCCCGGTAAAAATCCCGCTGTCGCCGCTGAACCGTCCGGTACAAATTAAAAGCCACCAGTAAAATAGGCAAAATCAAAATCCCGATCCAGGCCACATCATATAGTGCCAGCATCAACAGCACTAATAGTAATATGGCAAAGATCCGACCGGCAATCGGCATCCGATACTGTTTGTCCGCCCGCATCTGCGCCTCTTCCAGCATGTAGCTGTAGTCAGGCACCGGCAGTTCATGAAAAGGAACCCGTTCCATCTGGCTTTCATAATCCACCGGTTCGTAATCCAGTTTGCTCAATGCCGTCAGTTTTGCTTCCCGTTCCTGCCATTGAAAGTATTGCGCCCGCCAACGCAGGCTCGGGTCCTGATCACCAATGTAATGCACTCCCGGTTTATCTTTTCCACCGGGCCCTCTCTCTTCAGACAAAGACCCTCCACTGGATTCACTCATCATCAGTTGCCCCCTCATTCACACTTACCTCTTGGATATTTCCGGGGACGGCAGAAATCATACAAGAACTAAACAGTTCAACAATTTCTTTTACGGCAGCCTGGCAATCATAGACAATCGTCCGTAGACCCGCGGCTTTGCGTCCCTGGCTTTCGCAAGGTTTGCCCAAAAATATAATCATTTCTTTTATCGACAAGTTCGACAAACTTCCATTTAATCCTTTTCGCGGCTGATAAAAAATGTAATTTCTTAACCTCTACTCTATTTCAGAGAAGCAAACTTGATATCACCATCTTGCGCATATAAAGAAACAAACTGGTGCTGATCATTTAAATTCCTCGTCAAGGATCCCACCGATACACGCACTCCCGGATACAAGGTGGCATTCACACGAATCCTGCCGGGCTGCAGCGAAGCCATCCTTTCCTCCAGATGAACAATCCGTTGTCGCATCTGCTCTATCCGTTCCGGCAGCTCTTTAAATTCTGTTTCGTTCTTTTGATACCTTTCCCGTTTAGTTGCCGAATCTTTTTCGCCGCACTGCACTTTCATATATGGTAAGGATGCCTTTAACTCTTCATAAAACATTTCTGCTTTTTTTATATCTTGGCGCAGTTGCCGCAATTCATCTTTGAAATACGGATTGACTGAAACTTCTACCTCCGTAACCACACCCGAAGGATTCCCAACGGTAGAAGCCCTAACTACCTCACCGGCCGATACCCGTCCGCCCCGGATAAGACCGCGTTTTCCTTCCACAATCACCCGCGTCCCGGCAAATACTGTACTGTTAAGAATAGCATCGCTGACAATAACGTCCTGATCGACATGAACCGTAGCATTTTCTATAAAGTTCGCCACCAAACGGTCCTGGGCTTTGATTACAGTGCGCCCCATCCCCTGTATACCTTTGTGTACAATAATGCTGTGTCCATCCACGCTGCCGCCACATATGGATCCAAAAATTTCTATGTTTCCACCAGCCTTCACGCAAAAGTCCGTCTGAACAGACCCTTTGACAATCACGCTGCCTTTAAAATCGATATTGCCGCTGGAGTAATCCACATCTCCTTCCACCACAATGACCGGAACCACATTGACCCGTTTATCCAGAAAAAGGTTTAGATGTCCATGGATTGCCGCATACAATCGCCAGTCATCCACTGCAATCACGTTTTTCCCGACAGGCATCCGTACGTCCTTACCCGCTTTTGACGGAACAGGCTGCCCCTGCACATTGGTTCCCGGAACTCCTGCCGTAGCCGGGATTTTTTCTACCAGCAACTGTCCCTCCTCGACACAGAGAAAGGTATTGCTTTCTTTAAAATCCACTCTGCCACCTTCCAGTTCCACCGGGCGGCCCTGGCTGTCAGGATCGACGAAATATTTCAGCCAGGCATTCTCACCATGTACCGGCGGATTCCCTTGGGCACAAATCATATTATCGGCAAAGCGCATCTGCGAAAGCACTTCCAGCACGCTTCTGTCGATGCCAAAGACCACGCCGGCATCGCTTAACGCCGCGTGCACTTCTTCAATGGTCATCAACGGCTCGTCCGCCGCCAATTCAAAAGAAGCCATTGCTTCCATTCGATCCGGAGATATTTTCACCCGGATCCGGCTCGGCAACTCATCTTCCATGGAGGTGACAATCAACACCGGAACCCCTGCCGCCTCCCGAATCACTTTGGACAAAAAATCGCCATCGAATTTTCCGAAGCTACGGTCTTCCAATTCCTGCACGATCGCCGCTTTTGACACCGGAGTGCCACCACCGGCCGGCGGCCAGACGCTCAGATGCACCCCCGCATCCGTCGCCATGATTTGGTGTCGTCCGTCCTTACGGGGAACCGCCATGGCAACATGAACCGGGATGCCCAGTCCTTCCCGAATTACCCGCGAAATAAAATCACTGTCAAAATTATTATATTGCAGAGTTTGCAATTCTTCCACAATGGCTGTTTTTGAGACCACTTTGCCACTGCCTAAAGGCGGCCAAACGCTCAGATGCGCCCCCGCATTACTGGTAGTAATCTGATAACAGCCATCCCGAGATGTCAACAAACTGATAATAAGCACCGGTGTTCCCACTGCTTCCCATATCACCCGGCTGATGGTTTCCGCGTCAAAATTTTGATACTTCTGTTGAAGCAAATCCTGAACAATCACACTACGTGTCACTGGTTTACCGCCATTAGCCGGTGGCCAGACACTCAGATGCACTCCCACATCCGTTACTGTAATCTGGTAACGGCCATCCCGCGGGTGCTGTGAGGTGATGATCAAAACTGGAATGCCTTTGGCTTCCCGGATCACTTGCGATATGAACACGCTATCAAAGCTGCTGTATTTTTGGCGGATTAATTCCTTGGTAATATCCGCTTTAGCGGCTGGCCAGCCACCACCGGCCGGTGGCCAGACGCAAAGGTGTACTCCGGCATCCGTAACTGTAATTTGATAGCGGCCATCTTGCTTGTTTGAACCATCTTTCCTGTTCACAGAATCACCATCGCTCCTTTGTCAGGGCCAAATCTTTTTCACCAACTTCTGGTATTTTGTTTCAATATTCTCTGTCAATTCTTTAACTCCTCGCTGCATCAGTAAACCTTTTCAAATTTTGTTCAAATTTCGTTACCGACTCATCGCCCAGAGCACAACCAACTTCCCCCTTGCTATTTATGATCACGCCCGCTATACTTTATCATATTGGTATTTTGCGTCAAATATTGAATAGCACTGTGAGGACTCTTTTATGCAACAATCCCCTCATAACTTAATCCCCGCACAGCGCTACACCTTCCGGGTTCTGCGTTATCTGTGCAAAACCTGTAGCCAGTGTATCGCGATTTGCCCGGTGGAGGCCATTAGCTACGGCAACGATAACAGTGCCTGGATTGATCCTAAACTCTGCATCTCCTGCGGCAACTGTCTGAAAAGCTGTCCCCACTATGCGATTCGTTCCCATTGATCCTGACCAGTCTCTGGTTTTCGCTATCCTTTCCGTTACCAGAAACATAAAGCCGTAAAAGAACAGCAGCCTGTTTTGTTCACAGGCTGCTGTTCTTTTACGGCTGCGATGCTTTGATATTCGGGTCAATTACCAAAGCCCTAATATCTTCCACCAAAAGCCACCAATTCCTACCCAAATGACCATATTAATAATAGAAACAATAAAGCCCAACTTCCACCATGTTCCCTGATCTACATATCCGGCGCCAAAATATATCGGTGCCGGACCGGCAGCATAATGCGTCAGCGACATGCACAAATTAGACATGAACGCTAACGCCAGCGCCACCAAATAAGCAGGCGCCCCCGCCGCCACAGCCACCGACGCAAACGCAGCATACAGCGCGGTAATATGAGCCACCAAACTGGCAAAACCGTAATGTGCATACATATACACCACCAACAAAACTAAAAAGGCCTGCATCCACGGTACTCCGGCAATACTCAGGCTGACCGCCTTGGCAAACCAGGGGATAAATCCTAATTTTCCCAGATAATCTGCCAAACCAATCAAAGCTCCCATCCATATCAGCGTATCCCATGCACCCTTTTCATCCAACACGTCTTTCCATTCCAGCACCTTACTGATCATCATTACCGAAACCGCCAGCAAGGCAACCACCGTCGCATCCAGTTTAGTATACTGAGAAGTGCTCCAGAGAATTAGAGCACCGACAAATACCGCCGCCACTACTTTTTCTCCGCCAGACATGCTCCCCATCGCTTCCAATTCTCTTGATGCAAGCACCTTGGCTTCCGGTGTACGGGTCACTTCCGGTGGATAGAATATATACAAAAACCAGGGCACCACAATCAGGGACAATATTCCCGGGACCGATGCCGCTAACGCCCATAGTCCCCAACTAATCTGTATGTTCAAAGTTTTGGCCGCCAACAGTGCAATCAGTGGATTCCCTGCCATAGCAGTCATAAACATCGCTGAAGTAATCGTATTCGACTGGTACGCCGTCTGCATCAGGTAGGACCCCATACGCCGTGACGAAGCGCCCGGCTCCGATTGAAACGCCGACGACAGACTTTTTACAATCGGAAACAAAATACCGCCAGCCCGGGCTGTGTTGGATGGGGTTGCCGGGCTGATAATCAGATCACTGATCGCAATGGTATATCCCAGTTTCAGCGTGCTGTCACCCATAAAACGAATCAGAACATAAGCAATGCGTTTCCCCAGGCCGGTTTTAATAAATCCCTTGGCAAATAAAAAAGCTGATACAATCAGCCAAATTGTACTATTACTGAAGCCCGACAATGCCTCCGCCGGTTTCAGCACTCCGCTTAATGCGGCGAAAGTCACACTAATGAACGCAACAGATCCGATAGGCAATGGCTGCAAAATAAAACCCAGAATAGTGGCCACGAAAATTGCCAATAAGCGCCAGGCTTCCGGCTTCAGACCGTCAGGTATCGGGACAAACCAAAGGGTAACCAACGCGGCGATGACAATGGCTCCGCGAACTCCCTGATTC
>DATMYQ010000126.1:0-6750 GCA_035560935.1 Patescibacteria group bacterium
CACTGTCCGATGTCAGCAATATCGCTCCGGCCAGCTGGTTGCCCAGATTAAATACCTGGGCCCGCGCATACAGCGGAAACTTTAAGTCTTCCGCCTGCGCCAGCATCCGGACCGCCAGAGAATACGACTGTCCGTCCGCCAGCGGTCGGACTTCCAGCGGATAAAATTCCAGTATCTTCACCCCGGATTTGGTTTTAGTATCCATGAAATTATAGGTCTCCGGTTTATTGCCCAGCATCTGCTGAAATATATCCAGTTGCAGCAATTGTTCCGGTTCCAGTTCTTTTTTGAAGAAAGATTGCAAATCGCCTACATCCGTACGGTCCCGAATCGCCAGCATCCAGGCCAGATGATAGACCGATCCGTCATCCATCGTCAATTGGTATCCATCCATTTCCAGCTGGGTAGCCAATTCCATGGCCGCTTCCGGATGAGACGGATCCAGCAATTTGTCCACAGCAATTTTGCTGCTTTTCGCTTGCTGGCCGGATTGTACTTTGGGCTTTTCTTCTTTTAAAGCGTTCCGTACTTCTTTGATCTCCACCGCTTCCAGGCCCACCGGCGCTTTCAGCACTCCCAGTGCCGGGATTTTCCAGTCATACGTTTCTTTGTCCAGCCCCGTTTCCGCTGCGACCACCGCTGGCGCTGTCAACAATAGAAGCAGCAAAGAACCTGTAAATAATTTCCTTATTAGCCATTGGTATCCCGTTCTTTTTCCCGGTATCGTTGCCATCCGTCCGTCCCTCACTTGCTGTTGCATAGTATCCACCTTTCTTTTCGATGATTCCATAATCTTTTTCTCTTGTCTAATTGGCGAAACAGGGAAAAAAATCCTGCCGGTTTATGTTACAATAAAGCAAACAGCAAACATGGCAGGAGAATCTACATGACATCTGGACAGCGCATCGGCGAAATTGATTTATTCCGGGGTCTCGCCATCCTGTTAATGGTTATTTTTCATACAGTGGTCGACTTACAGGATTTTTTTCATATTGATCTGGATTATCGTTCCGGCATCTGGTATTTTGTTGGACGCTCATCCGCCATATTATTCATGTTGCTGGCCGGTATCAGCAGCCAGTTCAGCCGCAGCAACCTGCGCCGCGGACTGCAGGTGCTGGCCGCCGGCCTGCTGGTCACTGGCGCCACTTACTGCTTCCTTCCGGATGCTTATGTACGTTTTGGCATTCTTCAGTTATTGGGTTGTTCCATGTTGCTGCAGCCGCTGGCAGCACGACTGTCCGTTTTCGCCCAGCTACTGCTGGCATTGCTGGTTTTGGTGGCCGGCCCATCGGTTGCCGTTTTAAATACGGATACGTCGTTATTACTGCCGTTGGGGCTCATGCCGCCCGGGTTTCGCTCCATCGACTACTATCCGCTCCTTCCCTGGTACGGCGTTTTTTTGCTCGGCGCCGCCGGCGGCCGCCTGATTTACGCCAATCGCCGCTCCCGTTTGCCCTTTTCGTTATCTGAAAACCCGCTAAACTGGCTGGGACGCCACTCTCTGACAATATATCTTCTCCACCAGCCATTATTACTGGTAATGCTGAATATTTTTTTTATATTGTTACCGTTTTGAATAGCGTTTTTATATTGACGCATCTATTGACGTATTGCATGAGCATTGTTATACTGGCTATAAGGCTTTAGGGCGATGGAGTTCGCCATGAATCCCGCGCGTAGCGGTAATGACTCCTACCAATGGATATTTCTATTGGCAGGTTTTTTTTGTTTTTTGGCGGATATCCCCGTTCCGTTCTCAGGGATCTCAATAACTAAAAACAGACCACATCTCCGGTCAAAATGGAATTACCAATACAGGGAGGAATTACCGAATGGTAAAAATAGCCAGCAATGCTAAACGTCTCCGAATATACATTGGTGAAAGTGACCGTTACAAAGGGAAGTCCTTATTCCAACTTATTGTCGAAAAGGCCAAAGACCTGGATATGGCCGGTGCCACCGTATCTCGCGGACTCATGGGTTATGGTGCCCACAGTCGCATTCACACGGCAAAGCTGGTTGAATTGTCCAGCGATCTGCCTATTCTTGTGGAAATTATCGACAGTGCGGAATACATTGACCAAATCCTGCCGTTCCTTGACGAAGTGTTGGCAGAAGGTATGATTACTATTGATGATGTCAATGTGGTGAAATATGGGGCAAAACCGCCTAAACGGTAAATCAAACGTTATCATGTCGCAGTAAGTGAGGTAGAGAAATATGATGAAAATAGTATTAGTTGCAATGGGGGGAGCAACGGGAGCCGTAACGAGATATCTCGCATCCATGTGGGCGGCCGATCGCTTCGGACCGGAATTTCCGTATGGAACCTTGATAGTGAATGTTGTTGGTTGTTTTATCATTGGAGCGTTTATGACACTGACGACCGAGCGTTTTATTGTCAGTCCGTACTGGCGCTTGTTAGTAACTGTGGGTTTTATCGGCGGACTCACAACATTTTCCTCGTATAGTTTTGAAACGCTAAAATTGCTTGAGAATGCCAGTTTTGAGCTGGCTGCCTATAATATGCTGTTAAATTTACTTATCGGTTTTTTTGCTACCTGGTTGGGAATGGCTCTGGCCCGAACCCTCTAAACGATCATTTTGCATACTTTGAAAACGAAAGGATGATTTGATGATTTCCATCACTATGCCGGATGGGGAAGTTATGACCTTTGAACAAGTGGTATTTGATTACAATGGCACGCTGGCAGCGGACGGAATCATATCCCCGGCGATACGCAAGCTATTGACGGAGTTGGCAAACCAGGTGACTGTCACCATCATCACAGCCGATACTTTTGGCTTGGCCCGTAGTCAGTTGGCCGGTCTGGACACAGTGGAACTGATTATTTTGGAACCCGGCATGGGGGGCAAAGAAAAAGCCCGCCATGTGCAACAGGCGGGCTCCGCCACCACAGTAGTGGTGGGAAATGGGAATAACGATCAGGCCATGTTTCAGGTAGCCGGATTATCAATCTGCGTATTGGGACCGGAAGGTGCCAACACTGCAGCACTGTATGCCAGCAAAATTGTGGTCCGGTCACCCGAAGACGCTATCGGTCTTTTACTGCATCCGCAACGGTTGGTGGCTACGCTGCGCAATTAAGCATTAACGTGCAGAAGCTTCTTCAATCGCCACCGCCACCGCCACGCTGGCCCCCACCATGGGGTTGTTGCCCATACCAATGAGACCCATCATTTCCACGTGCGCCGGAACCGAAGAAGAACCGGCGAATTGAGCGTCGGAATGCATCCGGCCCATGGTGTCGGTCATGCCGTAAGACGCCGGGCCGGCGGCCATGTTGTCCGGGTGCAGGGTTCTGCCGGTACCGCCGCCGGAAGCCACGGAGAAATATTTTTTGCCTTTTTCATTGCATTCTTTCTTATAGGTACCGGCTACCGGATGCTGGAACCGGGTCGGATTGGTGGAGTTGCCGGTGATGGAAATATCGACATCCTCTTTGGTCATAATCGCGACACCTTCCATCACATCGTCTGCTCCATAGCAGCGCACCCGGCCCCGTTCACCGTCGGAATACGCCACTTCACGGACGATTTTCAATTCTCCCGCCAAGTAGTCGTACTGAGTTTGCACATAAGTGAAGCCGTTGACACGGGAAATGATCTGCGCGGCATCTTTGCCCAGTCCGTTTAAAATGACCTGCAACGGCGTAGAGCGAACTTTATTGGCAGATTTGGCAATGCCAATGGCCCCTTCAGCGGCGGCAAACGATTCGTGCCCGGCCAGGAACGCAAAACACTTTGTTTCTTCCCGGAGCAGCATCGCGGCCAGATTCCCGTGCCCTAAACCAACTTTGCGGCTGGCTGCCACGGAACCGGGGATGCAAAAAGACTGCAGCCCCTGGCCAATCCATTCGGCGGCATCCGCCGCCTTGCGACAGCCTTGCTTGATAGCCAGCGCGGCACCCACGGTATAAGCCCAACAGGCATTATCAAAGCAAATCGGCTGAATTCCCCGGACAATCGCTGCGACGTCAATTCCTTTGGCGTCGCAGCTCTCTTTTGCCGCTTCCACCGTAGAAATGCCATGCTCGTTCAACAACGCCGTAATCTGATGAATCCGCCGTTCATATCCTTCAAACATCGTCATGTTGTCCAACTCCTTTCGTTCTATTCGTGCCGGGGGTCAACATACTGAACCCCTTCGTCAAAACGGCCGTATTGCCCGGTGGCTTTTTTTACCGCTTCATTGGCATCGGTACCTTTTTTTATCATTTCCATCATTTTGCCGATATGGACAAACTGATAACCAATAATTTCCTTGTTTTTATCCAGCGCCATAGACGTAATATATCCTTCCGCCAGTTCCAGGTACCGGGGTCCTTTGGCCAGCGTTCCATACATCGTGCCGATTTGGCTGCGCAGTCCTTTCCCCAGATCTTCCAGACCGGCGCCGATGAGCAGGCCGCCTTCGGAAAATGCGGTTTGGGTCCGACCGTAAACGATTTGCAGAAACAGTTCTCGCATGGCCGTATTAATCGCATCACAAACCAGATCGGTATTTAGTGCCTCTAAGATAGTTTTGCCTGACAAAATTTCTGCCGCCATGGCCGCGGAATGAGTCATGCCGGAACAGCCGATGGTTTCAATCAACGCCTCCTGAATAATTCCCTCTTTCACATTCAGGGTCAGCTTACACGCACCTTGTTGCGGAGCACACCAGCCGATGCCATGGGTCAAGCCATTGATGTCACTGACCTCTTTCGCTTTGACCCATTTGCCTTCCTGGGGAATGGGGGCGGCTCCATGGTTCACACCTTTGGCTACACAGGTCATCTCTTCCACTTCTGATGAATACATCATGCGAACGCTCCTCTCTTGTTATCATGAAAAGCCAGCGACGACAAAGCAAACTGCCGCCGGACCATTTCCACCTTTACCGCTGTTTTTTCTTGTCCTAAAAAATCTTTCCCGCTGGCGGCATCCTCATTTATCCATATTCTCCCACCACAATCAAATTCCTTCTCTAACAGAGGTTCTCAAAGCAACAGCAGACAGGCGACTGTAATTCAAACTGCCTGTCTGCTGTTCTCCCGTTTAATATCCGGCAGCGTCAAATTTCCCCACACTGACCGGTGATTCTTTGGTGTTGTTGAAATAAATATCCGCTGTATCTCCCATTCTGACCAGCGGCAGCTTGGGAGAAATATTGACAGTCCCCATAAAAATTCGTGGATCCCCTTCCAGCATAAAGTAGAAATAAGATTCTCCGCCTTTGACCACCTGGGAAAACCGGGTGACTTTTCCCTGGAGACGCATCTGTTGAATTTCGTTGCCGGGGACAAAGGCGTTGCCGCTGCTGGTCAAGACCTGCTGATAAGCCCGCAACGCACTTTCAATATCCGCGCCGACGCCAACAATATTGTAATTCGTCACCGAAATGAATGAAACCAGTTTCAACAGTCCTTCTTTGTCTTTCAGCGGCGCAATATAGGTGGGTACGCCATGAATATTGTACAGAATCGGATAACCCGCTTTATAGCCTTTTTCCTGCACCTGGCCTTCCGCTGATTTTTCTGCGGCCCGTTCCGTGGCACCGGCCACTTTATACCATTTGGCTTCCTTGCTGCGGGAATTGACCAGTACAAAGCCCACCGTGCTTTCGTCTTTGCCCGACGAAGTGATGCCGGTATACCAGTATACGCTGTTATCATTGCCGTAAATCAAATGTAACCGTTCACTGGTCGGTTTTAATGTCCCGGTTTTAGCCATCACGGAATTCCAGAAGCCGTTAATATAGCGTCCCCAGTTTTCGATCTGGTAATAAATAAATTCCTCCGGCTGGATCCGGTCAACCCAGACCGGAATATCATTGAGCCCGTGGCGGGAAATTTCCCCGGTCTGGGCATCCACCAACACGACCCCCACAGCGTCGGCGCCACCGTAGCCAACCTGGTTGCGGTACAGGGTCACCACCCAGTAAGGATTGTAATCGTCATCAATTTCAAAAGAATAGTCTGCCAACCCCACCGTAACCAGTCCGCTGAAATATAAATGCCGGGGTAAAAAATCAAATAAAAAGCCCGACGGTTGATACCGGATCCGGACGTCTTTCCCGTTAACATTCTGGATCAGCCTCACATCCTGTGGGTTGGTCGCTGATACCATGATATAACCTTTGCTTCCTTCGCTGCGATTGGTTGCCCATTGAAAAAAGCCGCGGTGTTCCAGTGGCGCCACATAAAACAATTTATCGCGGACTTTTTGCAGCACCAGCGTCCCCATCCGTACCTCACTGCCCAGTGCCGGCACCTCACCGATTTTTTTCTCTGCCAGCTTGATGGCTGTTTCTTCGTCAATAATTCGTATCTGGGACAAGTTAATGGGTTCCACATCCGCCGTAAAGGAACTTTCTTTCACCGGTCCCAACAAATCGCGGTAGGCTTGATTGAATAAAACCACATTGCTGGTCAAAATTGGCAACACCGTCATATTCAGCAGCCCCAAACCGACCAAAGCAATACCCGCCAGCGCCAAGCGACGATAGTTGCCGCTAAATTGGCGCCGGCTGATATCAACCACCTTTGACGGTTTTTCTTCCAGCCCCAACGCCGTCAATATCGCCAGCAACATTTTTCCCCACGGGTTGTTGGGCAATTGCTCCAATCCGCGCTTTAGCAGGTTATGGGTAGCCAACAAAATAAAAACGGCTCCCCAGGCAATCAGCAACGGTGAAATATCCGAAAAACCCCAGTATAAAACCGGTCGCTCCATATAAAAATA
>DATMYQ010000127.1:0-12216 GCA_035560935.1 Patescibacteria group bacterium
AAATTTGAAAGCGATTTCCCATTCTATAGTGTCTATATCGTAGTTTTTCGGAAAAATTTTAGTGGCGGAAATTGTGAAATACCATTCTGCAAACGGAACGAAATATATAGAAACCCCCGCTCCGGTGCCTGATGGCGGAAGCGGGGGTTAACGGGAAGAACTATGGCCGTTCGGCCGTGGCTTTCCATTTGGCGCCGACGCTGACGGACCAGGCCTTGCTGCGGTCACGAGAGATGAAGGAACCGATGCGAATATGCTTTTCATAAGGCTGCAGGATGAGCACGCCGGATATTAAGCTGCCGTTTACGTTCTCCTGGGTTACAATGTACGGACTGACGTAAATTTCTTCCCCTACGCTACTGTCGACATAAAAGTCAGCACCATAATCGTAGCCGCTGGAATCGGTCAGATATTCGCCGTACACCGTGACGTTTTCCGCGGCCTGTACCGGGTGGAAACCTCCGGGTAGCAGAGCGGTCAACAAGAAAAATATCGCTAAGAAACCCAAGCTTTTCATTATCATAACCCTCCTTTCGGTTTGTCCCGGCAAGAAACATTCGAAAAAGTGGACTACGGATCAAAAAATGATGTTCTTATCTTTAGTGTACAGGGCATGGTGCGAAATATCAATTGCAAAAATGAGTTTATTCAGAATATTTCGTAAAAAACAAAAGAGGCCAACAAGAGGCTTTAACAATAAGCAATGTTCCGGAACACTGCGAAGGCGGGCAGAATGGCAGCGCAGGATGTCGTTTTTTTACAATACAAGTCCCGTAACCGGAAGGCAAAATGGAATAGGTTGGATCTTGCCGGTTGTACACCGGCGCACTTACCATCGTGCCGGAAATAGGCTGCGGATCGAAATATCGAATGTGAACGCTAAGGAGTGGCTACAGAATGAAAAAATACGCGCAAATCTATATCGCTGTCTGGGTTCTTGTGGTGATTTTATTTGGCAGCAGCGTGGTTGCTGTTTCATCAGGTAATGGGACATTGCGTTTTATGGGTACCCGAGTGAATTTGGCTCAGGGAAGTTCGTACCAATTGTATAAAATTAATGATTCCCTGGCTTTTGAACTACAAAATGGCCGTATCTCTCTGGTGAGTTACGAAAAAACATCCGGGTTATACGCGTTGGCCGGAGAGTATCAACATACGCCGGTGGACGCCCCGGGAAGTGTTTTTATGGTATCGGCCGACTATCAGCAGGAGGATTATGTGTATAGCGCCAATCCGATGGGACGTACTACTATTGTCAATGTAAAAACGGGCGAAAAAGTTGGACAGTTAGTGAAAGCTGATCCTCTGGCTGCGGACTATAAGCCGGTTGATGCCAGGCAGTTGCCGGAATATCGACAAAAAGGACTGGTGTTTGAAGAGCAATACAAACTGACATTGGGTAAAATTTCGGAAAAATATCAACGCCTCTATACTTACAGTGAAAAACTTTTTGTCCTTGAGATGGCCTTTATGCTTATCTTTTTCATCCTGGCACTGGCGGGAATTCCGCTTTTCAAATCGCGCGCCAGGCATTCATCCGGAATGTGAAGGACTGCCACGACGAGAAGGAAAATGGAATAAATGGTGACTGTTATTGAAAAGGTGGAAGAACGGAACCGTGCGGCAGAGTATCTTGCGGCGTGGTTCCGTTCTTTGCGGGAAGACGTTCCGGCGGTGAGAATCTTGATAATCAATGAATTATCCGGCGAAAAGACGGACAAGAGGACGATTTGCTGGGAAACGCAGCAATATGCTGTTGTACTTTTGGCAGATGATGCGATACAATTGTGTCTGGTATATCAATAGTGGCAAGAATGGTTAGCAGTGTGGCAAGCTACTGATTTGTATGAAAAAACCACAGGAGCGGTGATATTCGATGAAGGTGACAGTGCGCGAACGGGTGCGCTTTGTTGAAACGGACTTAATGGGAGTGGTGCACCACGCCAATTATTTCCGCTGGTTTGAAGTGGGGCGGGTGGAATATCTGCGTCAGGCCGGGATCTTACTCAATGATATGATGGCGGATGGTATCGTATTTCCCATTCGCGATGTCAGCTGCCGTTATCTGGCGTCGGCCCGCTTTGACGATGTATTGTTGATTGAGGCAACGCTGGCGGAGGTGTCCAAGGTAAAAATGGTGTTTACTTATCGGGTGCTGCGCGAAGCGGACGGGGTTTTGCTGGTTACCGGCCAAACCCAAAATGTGTTCACCAATCCGGAAGGAAAGATGCTCCGGCTGCCGGATTGCTGGTATGAGAAACTGGTTGAGGGTCAAAAAGAAACTCTGCCCTGACCGCCGGGGGGCAGGACTTTGCTGCTCAATAGCGAAATGAAGATAAAGTCAGCTAAGAAAAGGATAAAAATGGAGGCGTATCAATGTGATCTGGTTAGGTGGTATCATAGTGGGAGCCGCGCTGCTGGCGCTGGCTGTCTGGCTGTACATTCTCCGGCAGGGGGATGCGCATTTTGAATTCGTGGTAGACCGGCGGACGCCGTTTGCGTTAACAGAACTGACAACGCAGCGGGCGGTGTTTACCAGCCGGGTGCCATTTGTAAACAATGGCACGCAGGATGGAACCATCATGGATGCGTTCACGCGGCATCATTTGCCCTGCGAACAGTTTGACGGAGTGGAAGTGGCTTCTCGCCTGCATCTGGAAACCGCGGTACGGGATGACGGTTATTTTGAATCGGTTATTTTTTACAAAGGAACCGGCAGCGCGGTGGTTGTCACGGTGATTCTTACCGCCAAAAACGGTGATATTCAGGCAACGTTGCAGGATATGGTGGATATGCCGGTGGACATTATGTATCAGATCGTGGCGCGCAGTGAATGGTATATACATAAGACCCGAATGGTCATGACGTCTGAAGAAATTCAGCAGGCACTGGCCGCCGGAATTTCAAAGGGACAGGGGTGAGCAGGAAATGAGTGCTGTGGAATTAAAACCTGTACGGACCCGGATTGTGACGCCGCAGAATAATATTGTCGACGTCATTGAACAATATGCCAAAGACGATGTGGAGCCGGGTGACGTGGTCTGTGTGGCAGAAAGCGTCGTGGCGATTACCCAGGGCCGGTTAACCCGGCCGGAAGACTTAACGGTATGTTTTTTGGCCAGAATTTTAAACCGTTTTATACCGCAGGCAGGCAGTATGTCCAGTGTGTATGGTATGCAGGCAGTAATGGATGTTGAAGGAAAATGGCGGGTGCTGTGGGCGATGCTCGTCGGTGCCCTGGCGAAATTGGTGGGTAAAGACGGGGTCTTTTATCAAATGGCGGGGCGACAGGCGGCGCTGGTGGATGATGTGACCGGTACCATGCCGCCGTTTGACAAGCATATTGTATATGGCCCCAGCAATGCTTCGCAGGTGGCGGAAGAAATCAGGCAGCGGCTGGGCTGCTTCGGTGCCGCGGTGACGGATGTTAACGACCTGAAACGGGCCTTGGTGGTGGGAATCACGCCGGGAGTCGACGGCCCGACGCTTTGCCGCATTTTGATCGACAACCCGTTTGGCAACGCCAGTCAGAAAACACCGATTGTTATCATTAAAAATTATGCTGCCACCGCGGGCGAAGCAGCGAAATAAGACACAGGAGGGAGGATAGGCTGCCTATCCTCCTTCCTACTGTCTGGGTTTGTCGGCGAAGCGCAAAAACGCTTCGCGTTTTTTAGGTTTTCGTATTACAATAGGGATATCGGATAAGGAGAGAGGGATGAGTATGGGGCGTATCGGCATTACCACCACAGTTCCGGTGGAAATTATTATCGCTGCCGGACAGGTGCCGGTGGATTTAAATAACCTGTTTATTACCGATCCGGCCGCTGTCCGCCTAGTGGAGGCGGCGGAGGACGCCGGTTATCCCCGCAATATCTGCGGCTGGATTAAAGGATTGTATTCGGTGGTGGTACCGCCGGAAGAGAATGCGGGCAGCGGTGACACCACCCGGATTGTGGATCGGGTCATTGCGGTTACCCAGGGAGATTGCAGCAACACGCACGCACTGATGGAGACGCTTCAGATGGCCGGTGTGGAGACACTGCCCTTTGCCTATCCCTATGATCGGGATACCGATTTGCTGCGGTTACAAATGGACAAGATGATTGGGGCACTGGGAACGAATTGGCAACGGGTGCTGGCAGTTAAAGAACAACTGGACGGGCTGCGATCCCGGGTGGCGGAAGTTGACCGGCTGACCTGGCAGGAAAATACGGTGGATGGCTGGCACAATCATTATTTCCAGGTTTGCTGCAGTGATTTTAATGGTGACGCGGCGGCTTTTGACGAAGAAGTAACCGCGTTTCTGGAGACAGCCCGGGGGGCTGCCGAGTTCACCGAGGACTTGCGGTTGGGCTATATTGGCGTACCACCGATTTTCACCGACATTTATCCTTACCTGGAAAATAACGGCGCTCGCGTGGTGTTCAACGAGGTGCAGCGCCAGTTTGCGATGCCATTTGCCGTACCGGCGGAACCTGGTCCCTGCACGGTGGAGCAGTATGTGGACCAGTACCGGAGCTATACGTACCCCTATGGCGTGTTTGGCCGGATTGATGATATTCGCCGGGAGATGGAACGACGCAACCTGGATGGGCTGATTCATTATGTGCAGAGTTTTTGTTTCCGGCAAATTGAGGATATGATTTTTCAGGAAAAGCTGGACATCCCTATTCTGACCATTGAGGGAGATCGCCCCGGCCGGCTGGATGCCCGGACAAAATTGCGAATTGACAGTTTTCTGGAAATGCTGCGATAAAGGAGAAAAAAGAAAAAATGCGTTGTGGAATTGACCTGGGCAGCCGCAGTGTGAAGCTGGTGCTGGTGAGGGATGGAAACGGCAAGCCGGAAGAACAGCTGGCACTGAGCCGGATTTATGAAACGGTGGCTTTTTACCGGGAGTTTGGCCAACGGACCGAGACGGGAATGGCGGTGGATTTCCCTGCGCTGGATATTGGTGAGATCGACAGCCTGACGGCCACCGGCTATGGCCGCCAGGCCCTGCAACTGGCTAATGCGGCGGTGATTCCCGAATTGAAGGCGCATGTGCTGGGCGCTGTCTGGCAAACAGGCCTCCGGGATTTTACCCTGCTGGATCTGGGCGGCCAGGACAGCAAAGTGATCAAGGTCCGCAAAGGAAGAATGGTGGATTTTCAAACAAATGACAAATGTGCGGCCAGCACCGGACGCTATTTGGAGAATATGGCTGCGGTTCTGGGGATTAATTTGGATGAACTGGCACAATATAGTGATAAACCGGTGGAACTTAGCTCCACCTGTGCTATTTTTGGCGAATCAGAGCTAGTTGGCCGGATCGTGGAGGGATATCCTTTGGCAGAGCTGGCGGCGGGTGTTAATCATACCATTTACCGCCGTATCCGGCCATTACTGCGGGACTTGCGCAGCGATATTATTGTTTTTACCGGTGGTGTGGCATTGGGACCGGCTATCGGGGATATTATTTCCCGGGAAATGTCGGTGCAGGTGGTATTACCGCCGTATCCGCAACTAAATGGCGCGATTGGCTGCGCCGTATACGCGGGGAAATGAAGGAAACGGGGTGGAAACGATGTGGTTGGGAATTGATGTAGGCGGAACGTTTACCGATGCGGTGATTATCACTGGTGGCAAACTGGTGGCTGTGGCCAAAACACCGACCACGCTCGATTTGTTGACGGGTATTCTTAATGCGTTGGATGAGGTGTTGACGAAGGTTGATGCCGCTGCGATCCGGAGGGTGGCTCTGTCCACTACCCTGGTGACCAATACGCTGGTGGAAGGCAGAAATGATCCGGTGGCGCTGCTGCTGATGCCGGGGCCGGGTTTGGATATGACGCCGCTGTCGCCGGTCACTCCGTGGCTGTTGTCCGGCTATGTCGATCACCGGGGCCGGGAAACGGCGCCGCCCCGGCGGGGTGAGGTGGAAATAGCCTGCCGGCAATTGCCGGCGGATGGGGTGGTGGCAGTTGCCGGAAAATTCTCGGTTCGCAATCCATTGCCGGAAGCGACGGTTGCCGGCTGGGTTCGGGAGCTGGCCGCACCACGCCACATTTCTCTGGGCAGCGAAATGTCCGGTGGTTTAAATTTTCCCCGCCGGATGAATTCGGCGTACTTTAACGCTTCCGTGTGGCGGGCTTATGGCCGGTTTGCCTCCGTCATGGAGGAAGGTCTGCACCAACGAAAGATTAAAGCGGATGTACATATTTTAAAGGGCGACGGCGGTACGATGCCGCTGGCGGTAGCAGCCCGTATGCCGGTAGAGACCATTTTTACCGGTCCGGCGGCCAGCGTGCTGGGCATCATGGCGCTGCAGACGCCGGTAGGGGACGCGATTTCGCTGGATATTGGCGGTACAACCACGGATATTGCACTGTGGCGCAACGGTTTGCCGCTGCTGGCGGCGGCGGGGGCCAGGATACAGGGATTTCCCACGGCGGTTCGTTCCTACTGGTTACGATCGGTGGGTATTGGCGGGGATAGTTATGTTCGCCGTGACGGAGAACGACTGCTGGTGGGACCGCAGCGGCGGGGACCGGCGATGGCGGTGGGCGGTGAAGATCCAACCGTCACTGATGCGCTGCGGGTAACGGAGGCGATCACCTACGGCGACGCCGCCAAAGCACGTCGGGCGATGGCGCAGGTGGCGTTGCCCGGACAGTCTTTGCGGGCGACGGCGGAAGAAATTTTAACGGTGGCGATCGGCGAGATTTGCCGGAATATTGGTGATATGATGGTGGAAGAAGCGGCAGCACCGGTCTATAGAGTGGAAGATATTATTCATCCGGTGAAGTTTGCACCGGCCAGTTTGCTGGGGGTTGGCGGCGGTGCTCCGGGGCTGGCGCCCCGGGTGGCAGCGTCACTGGCGGTGGCCTGCCATACGCCGCGGTCGGCACAGGTGGCTAATGCTATTGGGGCCGCTGTAGCCCGGCCGACAACGCAGGTGACATTGCGGGCCGACACAGTTCAAAAATGTTATGTCGTGCCCGAACTGGGATTGCGCCGGGAACTGCCGAACACCCATATGAGTGCTGATGCGGCGTGGGAGCTGGCGGCGAAATACTTGCAGGAACGAGCCGGGCGGGAAGGAATTGCAGAGGCGCCGGGCGCCGTCCCCTGGGAAACGGAACGAGTGTTGGATGAGGAATTTAACGTGGTCCGGGGATTTCGGACCATGGGAAAAATTATGACTTGCCGCCTGCAGGTTAAACCGGGAGTATTGACGGCGGTGAACGGCGGGGAGGGAATATAATGGACGGTCACGATGCAGCGGCGTTGGGACTGGTGTTTTTCCCGGCCTTTGACTGGGCGATCAGCCCCAGTCATCCGGAGCGGGAGGAGCGGTTGTTATATACCCGGGATCAGATTGTGGAGGAAGGCTTGCTGGATGTGGGCGGTATCCGGGAGTATAAACCGCAGTTGGCAAAGTGGCTGGATCTGCAGCGGGTTCATATTGGCGTTCCCGATATCGCCACGCTGATCACCGATGCCCATCGTGTATCTGCCGGGGGCGCCATTACGGCCGCCGAGGCGGTGATGCGCCGGGAAGTTTCCCGGGCCTTTGCGCTGGTGCGGCCGCCGGGGCACCATGCGATGCGCGTGGTGCACGGTACGCGGGGATTCTGCACGGTCAATATTGAAGCCGTAATGGTGGAATATTTGCGTCGCCATTGGGGAATCCGGCGGGTCGCCATTGTCGATACCGATGTACATCATGGTGACGGTACCCAGGATATTTTTTATCATGATCCGGATACTTTGTTTATCTCGTTTCATCAGGACGGGCGAACACTATATCCCGGATCGGGTGCTGTCAGCGAATTGGGAGGCCCGGCCGCACTGGCCGCCACGGTAAATTTGCCGCTACCGCCGGGAACGGGTGATCAGGGGTTGCATGCGGTATTGGACCAGCTGATTTTACCGATGCTGGAAGATTTTCAGCCGGATATCGTCATTAATTCCGCCGGGCAGGATAACCATTACAGCGATCCGCTGGCCAACATGTCGGTGACGGCGCAGGGCTACGCCCGGCTGGCGGAAAAACTGCGGGCCGATATTGCCGTGCTGGAAGGCGGCTATTCAATCGAAGACGCGTTGCCTTACGTGAACGTCGGTATCATTTTGGCGATGGCCGGGATGGATTACAGCCGGGTGGTGGAACCGGACATTGAGCGCTGTCCCCGGCAAGGCGCGGAGCAGACGATCTATGTGGAACGCCTGATTCGCCAGTGGCGGGAAATTTGGAGCAACCGGGAAACAATGCGCCGGGAAGCCCGGGCAAAAGCCGGAGATTTTTGGCGACGCCAACGACGGATTTATTACGATGACAGCGGTATTGACGAAGTCCAACGGGAAACGGTCCGGATCTGTCCGCAGTGTCATGGGTATATGACGATTGACACCCAGGCAGAAACATCGTTTAAACAGACGACAGCGTTTGCCGCGATTCTGCCTCGGGAAAGTTGTCCCGCCTGTCGGCGGGCGGCCACGGATGCCGCCGGTGCTGCCAGGAAGAGCGGCGATTATCAGCACGTGTACGTGCAGGATAAAGACGGGGACAGCCTGGAAGAAATATAGGGAATAGTGATCAGCGATTCTCTGACGAAGTATAATTTATAATTAAAGATATTAAAGAGAATGGGGCGAATGGCAATATGGTAAGGATAGACGGCCGCCAGGCGGATGCGCTGAGGCCGGTAAAAATGACCCGGAATTATTTGAAATATCCGGAAGGATCAGTGTTAATGGAAATGGGCGATACCAAGGTGATCTGCACCGCTTCCGTGGAAGAAAAAGTGCCGCCGTTTTTAAAGGGCAGCGGTGAGGGCTGGATTACAGCCGAATATTCGTTATTGCCCCGTTCGACGGAAAGCCGGAATATCCGGGAAGCGGCCCGGGGAAAACAGACGGGCCGGACCCAGGAAATTCAGCGACTGATTGGCCGCGCTTTGCGCAGTGTAGTTGACATGAAGGCATTGGGAGAACGGACGATTTGGATTGACTGCGATGTAATCCAGGCGGACGGTGGTACCCGCACCGCAGCCATTACCGGCGCGTTTGTGGCGTTGGTGGACGCGGTCAATGGCCTCTGGGACGGTGACAAAGGCAGGGTTTTTCCGGTGAAAGACTTTTTGGCGGCGGTGAGCGTTGGCGTACTGGCCGATGGCGTGGTGCTGGATTTATGTTTCCGGGAAGATTCGGCAGCCCTGGTGGATATGAATGTGGTAATGACCGGCAGCGGTCAGTTCGTTGAGGTCCAGGGAACTGGTGAGAAAATCTGTTTTAGCAAAGAACAGCTGGCGGAGATGCTGGCAGGGGCCGAAACGGGTATTGGCCGATTAATGGATCTTCAGAAAGAAGTACTGGGGCCGCTGTCCTGGAAGGTGGGACGCGAGGGATGATGGAACTGGTGGTGGCCACCCGTAATCCGGGCAAGGTGAAAGAAATCGAACATAAACTGGCGGCACTGCCGGTCAGGGTGTTGTCATTGGCGGATTGCGGCCATAGCGGTGAAGCGCCGGAAACAGAAACTACTTTTGCCGCCAACGCGGAGCAAAAAGCCCGTTATTACCTGGCAGTTACCGGCCGGGCCTGCCTGGCCGATGATTCCGGTCTGGAAGTGGATGCACTGCGGGGAGCGCCGGGCGTGTATTCGGCCCGCTATGCCGGTGAGAATGCCAGCGATGCGGATAACAACCGTAAACTGCTGGCGGCGTTGGCCGATGTGCCGGCGGCAAAACGGACGGCGCGCTTTCGCTGTTCGCTGGCGTTGATCACACCGGACGGGAAAACGTTCCGGGCCGATGGCGCCGTGGAAGGCCTTATCCTGGATAAAACCCGGGGAACCGGTGGTTTTGGCTATGATCCGCTATTTTTTCTGCCGGAGTTGGATAAAACCATGGCGGAATTGTCCGCGGACGAAAAGAACCGTATTAGCCACCGTGGCCGGGCGCTGGATGAACTGGCCACGGTGCTGGCGGGTGAGATGCGATGCGGATTGGCGTAGTCAGTGACACGCATGGCAACACGCGGATGTTGCGGCGGGCCGTGGCAGCTGCCGGACCGGTGGACCAGTGGCTGCATGCCGGTGATTATAGCCAGGATGCCCGCCATTTGATCGGGTGGAGTCAGGTCCCGGTAACGACAGTCGCGGGTAATTGTGACGGTCGGGTAGATCTTCCGCTGGATGAGTATGTCGACGTTGGCGGCAAAAAAATTTGGCTGACCCATGGTCACCGCTATAGTGTCAAACAGGATCTGGTCGACATCATTTGGTGGGGCGGCCAGTATGAAGTGGACATTGCCGTGTTTGGCCATACACATGTTCCCTACTGTCAGCGGCATGGCAGTTTGTTGGTGTTCAACCCCGGCAGTCTGGGAATACCGCGTTTCGGACGGCCTACATATGGATTGTTAACAATTGACGGTGATGAAATTTACGGACAAATTATTGAAGTGTGAGAGGATTGATAACATTGCCCAATGAGGATATGGGAGGCGGCAATATGACGTTTGATCCTTTGTATTATCCATATCCGTCCCGACGCAGTGTGGTCTGTGCCCGGCGGGGTATGGTGGCCACTACACAGCCATTGGCGGCTCAGGCAGGGCTGGATATGCTGAAAAGAGGCGGCAATGCTGTTGATGCGGCCATTGCGACCGCTGCCTGCCTGACGGTGGTGGAACCTACTTCGAATGGGATTGGCGGTGATGCGTTTGCGCTGGTTTGGACGGCGGGACGTTTGCATGGTCTCAATGCCAGTGGACCGGCGTCGCAGGGAATTTCAGCCGAACAACTGCGGCGGGCCGGACATAAAATCATGCCAAAGCGGGGCTGGGCAACGGTTAATGTACCGGGAGCGCCGGCAGCGTGGGCGGAACTGTCGGCCCGATTCGGCCGCCTGCCGTTGACGGAGGTGTTGGAACCGGCTGCGGAGTATGCGGAGCGGGGATTCGCGGTGACGCCGGTGATCAGTGGGCTGTGGAGCGAACAGGAAAAAGATTTTACAGCGTTGACGGGGGAGGAATTTCAATATTGGTTTGAAACCTTTGCACCGAAGGGACGAACGCCTTCCTGCGGTGAAATCTGGAGTTCGCCGGCTCATGCCCGGACGCTGCGGCAAATCGCCGCCACCGCTGCTGAGGCCTTTTACCGGGGCGAAATCGCCGACAAAATCGATGCGTTTTCACAACGATACGGCGGATATCTGCGGGCGTCCGATTTGGCAGCGTATCGCCCGGAATGGGTCACGCCGGTCAGTATCAATTACCGTGGGTATGATGTCTGGGAAATTCCACCTAATGGCCACGGCCTGGTGGCGTTGATGGCACTGAATATTCTCAAGGGATTTGAATTTTCAGCAAAAGAATCGGTGGAGACCTATCACGGCCAGTTTGAAGCTATGAAACTGGCATTTGTGGACGGACGGCAGTATATTGCAGACCCCCGGATGATGAACGTGTCGGTGAGCACGTTGCTTTCCGAGGCGTATGCTGCTGAACGCCGGGCAAAAATCGGCACGCTGGCGCTGGAGCCGGTGCCGGGACGACCGCCGTCGGGGGGGACCGTCTATTTGGCGACTGCCGATGAGGCGGGAAATATGGTATCCTACATCCAGAGCAATTACAGTGGTTTTGGTTCCGGGTTGGTGGTTCCGGGAACCGGTATTGCTCTCCATAACCGGGGCAACAATTTCTCGTTGGATCCGGATCATGTTAATTGTCTGGCGCCGGGGAAAAAACCGTATCACACGATTATTCCCGGGTTCCTTACCAAGAATGGTGAAGCGGTAGGGCCGTTCGGCGTTATGGGCGGCTTTGTGCAGCCGCAGGGACATGTGCAGATGGTGATGAACACGGTGGATTTTGCGCTGAATCCGCAGGCGGCGCTGGACGCGCCCCGCTGGCAGTGGAAAGAGGGGCGCGTCATTGAAGTCGAGCACTCGTTTCCCGAGGCGTTGGCGGAAGCATTGCAGCGGAAGGGGCATATCATTCGGCGTGCGGTAGGCAACACGGCCATGGGACGGGGCCAGATCATCTGGCGTGACAATCAGGGCGTTTTAACCGGCGGCACGGAGCCGCGGGCGGACGGTGGCATCGCCGTCTGGTAAAAAACAGCTCCGTTTATAAAAATATTGACACAGGATTTTCGGTCGGAAACCGGGAGTCCTGTTTTTGTTTTGCTGTTGTTTTTTGAGTTTCACTGAGTTTCTTACATTA
>DATMYQ010000128.1:0-5717 GCA_035560935.1 Patescibacteria group bacterium
ATATAATTCCGTGGTACTAATTCCCATTCCGGCAGCCACTTCGTCGTCAGTCGCCGAACGCCCCAGCTGATGCTCCAACTGTGATAGAGTTTGTTCATAATGCCGGGCTTTTTGCCTGACGGTGGTGGGAATCCAGTCCTGCGCCCGCAATGAATCCAGGATCGCGCCCCGGATACGTACCGCCGCATAAGTTTCAAACTTTACTCCCCGCGCTGGATCAAAGCGTTCGATCGCTTCGAGCAAGCCCAAGAAGCCATTACTGATTAAATCATCTTTATCTACATACTGCGGAAGGCCGATGGCAACACGCCCGGCAACAATCTTCACCAAAGTCAGATAATTTTCCGCCAAAATTTCCCGGATTTCAGCCGTGCGATTATATTGGTATTCTTCCCATACTTTAGTAATGTCATGTTTGCCTGTTTCTTCTTTTGTCACCATTACAATATATGCCCCCTCCCGTCATCTATTCCTGGGAGCGTGGAACAGTTTCCAGTTTTTCAGGTGCAAGAGGCGTAAATGAAGGCTGCGAATCCGGTTCATCCATCGTATCGGTTACCGCTGCTTCAACCAAGTCCTCCGGTACTTTCATGTCCTCTGCTGCAACCAGATCAGTGGCCTCCGCTTCCGTTCCTTTGATAGCCTGCAGGATAACAGGCAGATACTTATCCACCAAAAAGCCATACCCATAACCGCAAACTCCAAAAGCGATCACCGAAACCAGTATTCGGTAAAACAGTGTCATGCTCCGGGTACCATTCATCAACCCAACAATCAATGTCAAAACGCCAGCGACAAGAGCCAACCCGATGGCGCAACGTATTTTTAGCACCATAATTTCCTCCTCGCTGGATTACAGTTCTTTCTCACCTTTATCAATAGTTTTAACCCGAAAAACGCCGGTATCCAATTTCAATTCCACCGTACGGCCGTAGTTTCCACCGGTATCATCCGCCAACAGACGAATATCCATATTTTTCAAAACCGTTCGAACCGCTTCGCTGTTCCGTTCACCGACCCGCATAATGTCGGTCGCGTTTGTAAAGGTAAACATCTGGGCGCCACCGGCAATTTTAGCAGTCACTCTCGACTTCACCGCACCCATACGGATCATTTCATCCAGCATTAACGGCAACGCAGTATCAGCAAATTTTGCCGGATTCTCATTGGAACGGGCCTGCGTGCTGTCCGGCAACATAATATGGGCTAATCCGCCAATTTTTGTTATTGAATCATACAAAGCAATTCCAACACAGGAACCTAAGCCATAACTAATTAAACTGGCGGGATTTTTTCCAACCTTATAGTCAGCCATCCCCACTTTAATTAATTCTGCCATCACTATTTCACCCCGATTGCTGTAAGAATCGTTCCCAGCGAACCAGGATCGGGAATGAGAAAGAAATGACCTTTAACGCCGTCAAATTCAGTGGTAAACTCAGTCTCTATCACCAGTGCGTGATCGCCCATCTGGCCCAGCTGAATTAAAATAACACTCAAAATCGCCCCGGCCATATCAATAGCCAATGCAGGAATCGACGGAAGCAACGTCAGTTTTGTGAAATAGGACAGCGCATTCAAGTACGCACCGGCTAAAATATTACCAATTTCCATTAACGCTGATTCATCCATGGAATTCAGCAGCTGCGTATCTCCCTGACTGCGTCCCATCAACATATCCACCAGATAAAAAGCACTATCGCGAGGTAACAAGAATAAAATACTTCCCGGCGCCGGTCCAAAAACCCGCAAATAAACTCCGGCTACCATGGCATCCGGACCGCCAACCACTTCAGGAACTTCTCCCAGCGGCAAGATCGACACCTGCGGTACTGTCATATCAATTTTCCGGTTAATGATTTGTGACAAGGCCGTCGCCGCATTGCCCGCACCGACATTGCCAATTTCCCGCAATGCGTCAAGTTGCATGGCTGAAAGTTTCAAAATTTCCTCAGACATGTCACCACCCCTTAACAATAATCCTGATCATGCCTGCCTCATCCGGCTTTAGCCGCATCTTGCCCAATGCCAATGATGGCGAGCAAATTAAGCAAAATCAGCAACCGATTATCCATTTTTCCTACGCCGCTCAGATAGCTGGACTCGACACCGCTAACCACTGCCTGCGGCGGTTCAATGTTCTCCTGATTGATGGCCGTCACTTCAGAAACGGCATCAACGATCATTCCAACAATGATCTCTTCGACCTTTACGATAATAATCCTTGTATCATCAGTATACTCTTCCATCGGAAGATTTAACCGTTTTTTCAGATCAACAACCGGCAAGACGCTCCCTCGCAAGTTAATAACGCCTTTAATATATTCCGGAGTATGAGGTACACGAGTGATATCTGTCATTCGTTTAATCTCCTGTACCTGCAATATACTGACTCCGTATTCCTCTCGGCCCAATTTAAAGACGACCAGTTGTACTTCATTGCTCGAATAGGTTTTTTCCGACATGTCAATCCCCCCTTTTATTGCTTCAACGCGCCGACATCCAGAATCAAAGCGACTTGGCCGTTGCCAAGAATGGTTGCTCCAGCAATGACTTTGATACCAGCCAGCAGTTTACCCAAGGATTTGATTACAATTTCTTGCTGGCCAATCAACGTGTCGACAATAATGCCAGCCCGGTGCTCGCCCATGTGCACAATAACAACAAATAATTCCTCAGGACGGTCTGCATTGGTATCCGGAACATTGAGCACGTTCAGTAGTCGGACAATCGGAATAATCTGTCCCCGCAGCAAAATGACTTCCTGGTTTTGGATTGTTTTAATATCATCCGGAGTAATATTGATCGTACTGTCAATGGAGCCCAGCGGGATCGCATAAATTTCCTCGCACACTTTAACCAACAGTGCTTGGATGATCGCCAACGTCAGCGGCAAACGGATCTTAAATTTACTGCCTTCGTTGATTTTAGTCTCAACGTCAACCATACCACCCAAAGACTCTATTTTGGTTTTTACCGCATCCATGCCCACGCCGCGTCCGGAAACGTCCGTTACCGTTTCCGCCGTGGAGAAGCCAGGCAGGAACACCAGTCGTACGGCTTCGGCTGCATCCATTTTTTCCGCTTCGGCCGCCGTAATTAGCCCTTTATCCACTGCTTTTTGCCGAACAATATCCGGATTAATCCCCTTGCCGTCATCTTCCACCATGATGATAACATTATTTCCTTCGTGGCGGGCAATCAACCGAACATCCCCGACGGGATTCTTGCCTTTCGCCTGGCGTTCCGCCGGCTGCTCAATGCCATGGTCAATGGAATTGCGCAACAAATGCACCAACGGATCACCGATTTCATCGATGACCGTACGGTCTAATTCGGTTTCTTCCCCTTGAATAATCAGATTGATTTCTTTATTTAACTCACGGGATAAATCACGGACCATCCGGGGAAAACGGTTGAACACCTGTCCCACCGGAACCATCCTTACTTTCATAACGACCGTCTGCAGATCCGTCGTTACCCGGTCCATTTGTTCAATGGTTTCCACCAGATCCACCAGACGGTGAGTGATTCCGATTTGTTCCAGTCTGGTTTTGTTAATAACCAATTCTCCAACCAGGTTCAGTAACGAGTCCAATTTATCAATATCAACTCTGACGGATTGACCGCCTTTTAATTTTTTGTCTCCCCCCGCAGTTTCCGCTGCAGGTTTTCCTGTTTTCGCCCTGTCAGCAGGCTTGTCCACCGCTGCCACTTGAATTTCTGCCACTACACCGACAGCTGCCGGCGGCGCCGGCGGCGTTGCCGGCTGTAACCAATCCGGCAACACGCACGGCAAGACCACGGCTTTTTCAATCTCCGAAATAGACAACACCGTAGCCTCGAGCTTTTCCGGTTCATGATCCGTCACAATAATAGCCTGAAAGCTGTTCTCAAAATTTTCTTTTTCCAGTTCTTCCACTGAAGGAACGCTTTTAATGATATCGCCAAGTTCATCCAACGCGCTCATTACCATATAGGCGCGTGCCGATTTTAACAGGCACCCTTCCCGCAAGGAAACTTGAACTTCATAACCGCGCAAGCCTTTATTGTGTGCATCCTTCACGTCATCCATCTCATCATCGGTCAGCTTAACGGTGAGCTGTGAATCAGACGGTGAAGCAGGAGTCGGTTCCGTGGCGACAGTTTTTGCGGGTGCGGCAGCCGGTTTTTCGCCTTTGCCGAGCGCCTTCAATTTCGCCACCAGGGGCTTGACATCCAGGTTTTCTCCCGTGTTATTGGCGACGCTTTCCACCAGTTGCTCCAATGTGTCCACGCACTTAAACAAGGTATCCACACTGGTGCTATCCGCCTGCAATAACGAACGGCGCAATAAATCGAGGATGTTTTCCATTTCATGGGTCAGTTCGGCTATAGTGGTAAAACCCATCGTGGCCGACATGCCTTTGATTGTGTGCGCACTACGGAATATTTCATCCAGTACCGACAAATTACCCGGATCGTTTTCCAAATCCAGCAGACACCGGTTCAGTGTTTGCAGATGTTCCCGGGATTCTTCGAGAAACATTCCCATATACTGATTTGTATCCATAATTACACCTCCGCAAAATATAAGTCATTGGTCGGTATTCATCATATTTGCTGCACTGCTTTTATAATTTCACTGGCAATGGCTGTAATCGGCGCTACCCGATCTACAACGCCCAGTTCAATGGCCGATTTCGGCATCCCGAAAACTACCGCGGTCGACTGGTCTTCCGCAATGGTCTGCCCCATCTGTTGCTTAATCGCTTTGATTCCTTTGGCACCATCATGTCCCATTCCCGTCAAAATTACTCCAATAGACCTCGATCCAAAAGTTTTCGCTACCGATTCCATCATCGGATCCACGGCCGGCCGGTGACCACCAATCGGGGGATTTTGGTTCAATTTGATCACTGATTTCCCATTTTCCCGTTCAATCAGCATATGATAATCTCCGGGGGCAATAAAAACATTTCCGGGAAGAATCACATCATTATGTTCTGCTTCTTTCACGGTTAATGCCGACAGTGAATTTAATCTTTCCGAAAGCGACTTGGTAAACCCCGGTGGCATATGTTGCACAATGACCACTCCGCAGGGAAGGTTTCCCGGCAGTTTCGTTACAACTTCCTGTAATGCCCGTGGGCCCCCAGTCGAGGTTCCAATTGCGATCACCCGTTCACTCCCCTGCGCTCCTGCCGCAAACGTTCTTACCATCGGCGGCGACGATACTGTCCAACGCTTTGTCAATTGCGTTACATTTGCTTTTACTGCGGAGCGGCATTTTAATAACACTTCATTACGAATAGTATTCACATTGGAAATCGGTCCCGCAGTTTTGGCGACAAAGTCCACAGCTCCCAGCTCCAATGCCTGCATCGTCGCTTCGGCGCCTGCTTGCGTCAGACTACTGACCATTACCACCGGCAACGGAGTTTCTTTCATAATTGTTTCCAATGCCTTTAATCCGTCCAAAACCGGCATTTCCACGTCTAATGTCACCAGATCCGGCTTTAGTTTTTTTACTTTATCAATGGCGTCCTGCCCATTCCTGGCCGTATCCAATACGGTAAAATCCGCCTCTGCACTAAACAAATCCGTGAGCAATTTCCTCATAAAAACAGAATCATCAACGATTAATACTTTAATCATATCTCTCACCCATCTCTTTAGTCATTCTGCTCTTACTGGCGTTCCGGCAACTACACCGTACTCCGTAGAAAATCACAAAT
>DATMYQ010000129.1:0-5474 GCA_035560935.1 Patescibacteria group bacterium
ATATTATAGATATCGAAAAAATGGCAGCAATCTCAGGAGCACCCCACTAATTCCCGGTTAACACATTACTGGACGGAGGAGGAGAGAAAATGGGCATGAAACGCTATATCGTGGCTTATGATGGTTCCGAGAACAGCAAAAAAGCATTAGCATTGGCAACCGATCTGGCCAAATCAGTATCGGCGGAAATTTTTCTGGTAACCGTCTGCGACCAAATCCTGCAACAATTCGAAGACGTTAGCCTGTCTCCCGACATGGAAAGGGATTACGAGCAACATTTCGCCGATAAAGCGGCGGAAGCCTGTGAATATTGCCGAAGCCAGGGAGTTCAAGCCCAATCCGCCGTATTGAAAGGGCACCCGGCCGATGAAATCATCCGATATGCCAAGCAGGTCAATGCAGATCTTCTTGTTTCCGGCACCCGTGGCCTGGGCGGTTTTACCCAGTTATTACTGGGCAGCGTAGCCCACAAGCTGGTAACTTACTCACCAATCCCGGTACTGATTGTAAAATAGTCTGACCAGCCAAACAGAAAACCCGTGTTGAAACAACTTATTGTTCAGCACGGGTTCTTTATCGACCAAAAGCATTTTTAATATGATTGTATCTTATTTCTCCTGGCACCGGCATATAAATTTCCAGCACGTCAAAACGGCAAATCGCTTCCGGCTGTTTCACCATGTTCAGATAACATTGGGCGGTCGCAATGATTTTCTGCTGTTTAAAGTAGTTGACTGCTTCTCCCGGCGATCCGCAGCAAAGGCTGCGCCGGGTTTTCACCTCCACAAACACCAGTGAGGCGTCTGCCGAAGTTTTTCCTCCTCTGCCTTCACGGGCAATAATATCAATTTCACCCAAGCGGGTACGGTAATTTCTGTTCAGGATTTCATATCCCCGCTCCCGCAAATAGTGTTCGGCCGCATCCTCGCCCGAATTTCCCAGCGCTTTACGATTCATCAGCCTTCTCCATTCTGCGCTTATTATTGATTCACTATTGATTCAACATAAACCTGGGGATGCTTCGAAAGATCAATTTCCAAGAAATTCGCCATTTTTTGGTTCCACTCATCTAGTACAATGCGGACGACCGGACGACTCTTAGCCTCCCGGGAAATATCCACCACGACAGCGATTTGTTTGGTATTGAGACGCACGAGGGAGCCGATGGGATACACGGCAATATTATCACAAAACGCCTGTAAGATTGCTTCATCAAAAAATTTATCAGAAGCTTTCTGTAAAATGGCAAGAGCTTCTCGTGGATGCAGAGCCCGGCGATACGCGGAGTTGGAAGATAATGCGTCAAACACATCGGCAATTCCAACAATTTGCGCATACTGATGGACGTCACTTCCTTGAAGACCCCGGGGATAACCGCTGCCGTCCACCCGTTCATGGTGTTGAAACGCGCAATGAGCCGACAAAATACTGATTTCCGGTGACTTGCGGATTAACTCGAACCCCAACTCCGGATGGCGCCGAATGGCATCCACTTCTTCCTGTGTCAGTTTTTCGTTTTTATCAAAAATTTCTTTGGGAATGAAAATTTGTCCAACGTCGTGCAGCAACGCACCGACTCCCAAATCCCGTAGGCGCAGTTGGTCATACCCCAGATTCATGCCGGTCATAATGGATAAAATACAGACATTGGCCACATGGCTGAATAAATATTCCCCCCGCGCCCGCATATCGGTAAAATTCACTAAAGTCCCCCGATTGCTGCTTAACTCATCCACCAGCATATTGGCTGTTTTTTTCGCCCGCTCCGCGTCAATTCCCTTACCAACACGACTGTGCTCAATAATGGACCGGGCCGCAGTCACTACTTCCCGGCGCACACTCTCGTCAACCACGTCGGGAATATCGATATCCTGCGTCAGTTCATCTTCTATGTACACATGTGAAATATCCAATACATTTAAACGTTCAATATAACTGGAACGCAATTCCATACCGGCGCTGAGCAGTATTGTGCCGTCGGGACTATAAATGGGGCGGGCCAGCTTCATTCCCGCCCGAATATCTTGCAATGCGCATCGTCTCATGACAGTTTCTACCTCTTTCTCCTTCCCATCGTTTGGTCGATTCGGTAAACATAAGCCAGCACTTCCGCAACCGCCTGATAAAGATCGGCGGGAATTTCCCTGTCCAGTTCCACGGCCATCAACATTCCTGTCAATGTTTTATTCTGATACACCGGAATCGCATGTTCCTTGGCAGCGCTTAAAATCTGATCGGCAATAAAGCCGGCGCCTTTGGCTACGACCCGAGGAGCTTTCTCTCGCGATTGGTTATAACGAAGGGCAATCGCCTTTTTCTTTACATCTGCCTTGCTGTCTGTATCTGTGTCTGACATAATTCCACCGCCTCTTTGGCTCAAATCCAATCAAAACAATATCGAATATTTTAACGCTAATCTAAAGTTTGGCTTCTATTCTTCTACACCTTTGTACTGCAAGTCAAGGTACTCTTTCACCGGAGCAAAGCTTCGCCGGTGAATGGGACAGGGTCCCTGATCCTGAATCGCCATCAGGTGTTCTGACGTGCCATACCCTTTATGCCGCCCAAAACCGTAGCCGGGATATTGACGGTCATACTGTGCCATCAACCGATCCCTTTCCACTTTGGCAATGACTGAGGCCGCAGCAATAGACGCACTCAAACGATCACCACCGATCAATGCATGCCAGGGAACCGTCAGTTCCGGCAGCGGCATGGCATCCACCAGCACGGCTTCAAATCCGTCATTCAGTTCCTGCAGCGCCTGGTACATCCCCTGCAGCGTCGCCTGATAAATATTGATTTCATCTATCCGTTCCACCGGCACCGCCACGGAAGCGATAGCCAACGCCTGTTTTCTGATCACTTCATAAGCCCGCTCTCGCTGCGTTTCCGTCATTTTTTTCGAATCATTTAATTCCGGAATATAACATTCCCCGGGTAAAATGACCGCCGCAACCTGTACCGGCCCAGCCAGCGGTCCCCGGCCGGCCTCATCCACGCCGGCGATTCGCCGGCAACCCCGGGTTGTGATTTCCCGTTCATACTGATATAGCCGAGCTACCCGTTCCCTGTCCATCTGTTCATGCTGCTGCCGGCGTTTCCATACGTCGAAAAGTTTTTGCACCGATTGACGTTGATCGTTTTGCAATCCAGCGGCCAATTCAGCTCCCAGGCTGTTGTGTTCCAGCAACAACCGTATTTCCGATACTGTCATTCCCTGTATATTCATCGTCGGCGCCTGCTCTCCACTAGAAATCAAATCCATTTTTAGAATAATTTCTGGGTCCGCCTGAAAATCCCTGCAAGCGGCAGCATAAAACCTTAAAGGCAAAAAAGATCTGTGCCGGAACGAAAAAGGCCAAACTGTTTTTCAGGATGTACTTTCCCGTTGGCAATAAGAAAGACTGGCCGATTTCGCCAGTCTTTCTTATTCCTCACCATCATCGTGATGATCTGCCATCTCTGCCTCATCGGGAGATTCCAGCGTAAATACGCCCAATTTCCCGGAGCGGAACTCACCCAGCAAAATCATCACAGCTTTTTCCAAATCCGGTACACCGCCGCCCCGCAGGCAGCCCCGCCGGGCAGCAATCGCTGCCAAAATTTCGTTATTTTCCTTCTCGCCAATCCGGGGATCCAGATTATAACGGGTAATGATGCGGTCACTGTAACGATCTCTTAATATCGTCAACAGTCGCAGCACAATTTTTTCCCGATCATATACGTCATCATTAATGGCACCGGTCAACGCCAATCTTACCGCTGCCTGTTGATCTTCCAACCTGGGCCACAGTACCCCGGGAGTATCCAGCAATTCCAGGTTTTTTCCCACCTTCAGCCATTGCTGGCCCCGGGTCACGCCCGGCTTGTCCGCCGTTCGTACGGTAGCAGCCCCTAGAAGACGGTTGATCAACGACGATTTACCAACGTTGGGAATCCCCAAAATCATCGCCCGGATGGCCCGTTGCTTGATTCCCTTGGCCTGGAGATGAGCAATCTTAGGACCAATCATCTGCTCGATCTGGCTGACCAGTGTCTTGGTCCCTTTGCCGCTGACGGAATCGATACTAACCACCGGAATGCCCTGACTACGAAAATGTTTCATCCAGCGTTCCGTCATCTCCGGCTCCGCCAGGTCTACTTTATTCAGTACAATCACTTTGGGTTTCGAACCAATGAGTTCCGTAATCACCGGATTGGAACTGCTGGCCGGAATCCGGGCATCCAGAAGCTCCAGCACTACATCCACCAGTTTCAGCTGTTCCCGGATCATACGCTGTGCTTTGGCCATATGACCGGGAAACCAATTTATGTGCATGGAGTTTTCACCACCTTTAACTACGGCAACGTCTTAATTTGGTTGAACGGCCAGAAAATCATAACTGCCTTACCTTTGATCAAGTCTCGCGACACAAAACCTACGTCCCGAAACCGGCTGTCTTCCGAATTATTGCGGTTATCACCCATGACGAACACGCGTCCTTCCGGCACTGTGGACAGAGGATAGGATCCCCGGGTACGTTCCAGTATATAGGTTTCATTCAACAATTCACCATTAACAAACAGTTTGCCGTCTTTCATTTCCACAGTATCACCCGGCGTAGCGATTACCCGCTTGATAAAATCCCGGCTGGGATCTTTGGGGTAACGAAATACCAGCACATCACCTTTTTCTGGAGCCTTGAACCGGTAAATAAACTTATTCACCACCAACCGTTCGCCATTCTCCAGCGTCGGTCGCATCGACGGGCCTTCCACCATGTACAATTCAACGATAAAATAGCGGATGAAAAAAGCCAGTACAATGGCAATAACAATCGATATCACCCAGTCCTTGATTTCCTCGCCCAATTTGGATGTATCCACCCTTTAGCCACCTCTTCCCCAACAAACACTATTCGGGCATCACCGCAAAAGAACTCCTGGCATCCTTTTCTTGCCGAGCTCAAAACCTGGGACTACTTAGTCAGTCTCTAATCGATACAGTTAAGAAAAAGGGGACTGCAACCAGTCCCACTGTTTGAATCCATATGCTGTTTGCCTAGCTTTTTTTGAAAACCCGTTTTTCCTTGATACGGGCGGCCTTACCGGTCAGGTTCCGCAGATAGTACAGTTTCGCTCTGCGAACAATACCGCGGCGCATCACTTCAATTTTGTCGATACGCGGAGAATGTACCGGAAAAGTACGCTCAACGCCCACATTATACGAAATTCTTCTAACCGTAAAAGTTTCCCGGACGCCACCACTCTGGCGATTAATAACAACACCTTCGAACACCTGGATACGCTCACGGGTACCCTCAACGACTTTTACGTGCACCTTAACCGTATCACCTGGTTTGAAAGACGGGATGTCCTGACGCAGTTGTTCTTGCTCTAAAATTTCAATAATATTCATTTATTGCTCCTCCTTATTGCAGACGTTCTTACCGCGGCAGAGGACCGTCCGTTTTACACGAGATGTATTGTAC
>DATMYQ010000130.1:0-2339 GCA_035560935.1 Patescibacteria group bacterium
GGCCATCCATGTTAAAATATCTTTACAATGATTCAGGAGGGTCGCGTTATGATTGAAGGTCATCAGATTAACCTGCGTACCATGTTGGAAAAAGATATGGGTGAAGTATTTACCGCGCTGAGCAATCTCCGGGAGAAGGGTGAACACTGGCCGGTGACGCTGCCGTCAGACCCGTTGCATCGAAAAATGTTTGCCGAAACCGGTTTTTGGAATGAGACTTACAGCCGCATGCTCATTACGGATAAAGTCGACACGATTTTAGGGGAAATTTGTTTTTTTAAAAACGCACCGCACCATGCCGGGCTGGAAATCGGCTATCATATTTACCGTCAGGCTGACCGGGGTCGGGGAATCACCACGGAAGCCCTGCGCCTTTTTTCCGCCTACCTGTTTGATTTACTTCCTATTCCCCGTCTGCAAATCACCTGTTTAAAGGAAAATACCGGCAGCCGCCGGGTAGCAGAAAAATGCGGTTTCACCTACGAAGGGTGTCTGCGTCAGGCCACCTTTAGCCGTGGTGAGCACCATGATTTAGAACTTTTTTCCTTACTGCGCCAGGAATGCCCGCCGTTAAAGGACATGTTACAGAGCTCGTCCTCATCAGTTAAACAGTGACGGCAAAAGAAAGGTTACACCATTGAATCAGTTGACATATCTTTCGTATTTTCTCTTTATATTACTAGGTTTTATCAACATGCTGGCCAGCGTAGTTTTAATAGAAATCGCCGCTTCGTTCCAGGTAGATACCTATGTAATCGGTTACTGCTTGGCATTGGTCTCGCTGGGCAGCATCCTGGCAATCCCGTTAACCGGCCATCTGCTGGAAAAAATATCCCAGAAGAGAATGACTCTGGCCGCGCTGCTATTGGTGACTGCCGGAGCAGGCAGTCTGGCCACCAGTTCGTCCTGGCCATTGTTTGCCGCCGCCAACTTTTTGTTTGGCTGCAGCAATGGCATGCTTTTATCCATCGCCAACCACATCATTGTCCATCTTTACGAAGCACAAGCCCGCTCCGTCCGGTTGAATCTCTTAAACTTCGCCTACAGCGCCGGCGCCGTTTCCGCCCCGTTTCTGGGCAGTTTTCTGGTCCAGCGGCAATGGCCCTGGCAGGGCATCTACCTATTGGCGCTGCTCCTGCCGCTTGCTGCGCTGTTCTTCACGTATAATGCTCCGTTTTACCGCCTGTACCGTCTGAAAAAAAGCACTTCTTTTCCGGCTGCCGCGCCGGAAACCTATTGGAATCTCCGTGTATATCTGGCAGGCATCGCACTGTTTTTTTATGTTGTTTCCGAAACAGCTTTTATCAATTGGTCGGTCGTTTATTTCCGTCAGCATAACGGCTTCAATCTGGCGGATGCCAGTCGCCTGCTGGGGGTTTTCCTGGCCAGTATGGCCGCTGGCCGCTTTCTTTCCGGCTTCATCGTCCGTTATATTCGTCTGGACTGGTTTATCCTCGCCAGTTCCGCTCTGTCCGTCGCTTTCTTCACCGGAATACTGATCAGAAATGACTACACGCTTCTGTTGCCCCTTACGGCATTAACCGGTTTTTGTTATTCCGGTCTTTACGCGTCTATTCTTTCTTATGGAACTTTGCAGCTCAGCCGGCCTTCTTCCCAAGCGCTAACCTTTTTTGTGGTGATGACCTCACTGGGCGGTATGGTCGGCCAATTCCTCGCCGGGTTCATCAAACAAACTCTGGACGTCACCTTTTGCCTGTTTTTCAGCCTATTGATGATGGCGGTTGTCTTCTTGCTGATTTTAACCGCCCGCTCCGGGAAAGCGCATGAATGATTTTTTTCATAACCGCCCCGATTGATCCCAACGTCCTATCCTTCCACTTAAAATGCAGAATAAACGCCCGGGCTCCGCAATTTGCCAAGCCTAAACGTTTATTCTGCATGTTTGATAGCTATTCGTTTTCACTTTGATAAGGATTCGATACATTAGCTCCCCTAAAATATTTATCCTTTGATACGCTGACAAATATCGGCAATCAACTCAGGAGTGACCGTGGTTTTGCCTTTTTCCAATCCCATTTCCGTTAACACATACGATTTTGCAGGAATTTCCGCATGTTCCATCACTTTGCGGGCGCAAAGCACCGGACAGCCATCAATAACAATGACTTCATCCATTTTTTTTGCCGCATCAATGAATGGTTTCATATGCGCCGCTATCCCAGTGATACAACTCATGGAAGACTGGGCAAAACCATCTTTCCGCAACTGCCGGCTAACCTGATCGGAGAGCTCCCCCACATCGGCGCAGCCGCCGCAGGCATACACATTTCGTGATACGGATTTTTCTCCACACATACAATCTGCCATCTTTTTTCCAC
>DATMYQ010000131.1:0-11608 GCA_035560935.1 Patescibacteria group bacterium
ATATGCTTTCGCAAAACATTCATGACAAAATCAGTAAATCTTCCTGGATCCGCGCCATGTTCGAGGAAGGAGCAAAACTTCGGCAGATTCATGGACCGGAAAATGTATACGACTTTAGTTTGGGCAATCCGGACTACGAACCGCCGGCAGAAGTAAAACAAGCCATAAAAAAATATACTTCCGGGGATTGCACCGGCCTTCACCGTTATATGAGCAACGCCGGTCATCCCGAAGTCCGGGAAAAAATTGCCGCGAAGGCGGCGGCGGAAAGCGGCTTGCCGCTGACCCAGAACCATATCATCATGACCTGCGGCGCTGCCGGCGGACTGAATGTCGTCTTAAAAAGCATCTTAAATCCCGGTGATGAAGTCATTGTTTTTTCGCCGTACTTCGTGGAATATCTCTTTTATATTGAAAACTACGGCGGCAAACCAGTCGTGGTCCCTACCGACTCGCAAACGTTTGAACCTTCTTTGGAAATGCTCGCCAATAGCATCACTCCCAAATGCAAAGCCATGATCATCAACTCCCCCAATAATCCCACGGGCGTGATCTATAGTGAAGAAACGCTCAAAAAAATCGCGGCGTTGCTGGCTGCAAAAGAAGCGGAGTTTCACTCCAAAATTCTGGTTATCTCGGATGAACCCTACAGCAAAATCGTATATGACCAGGTGGAAGTTCCCAGCGTTTTAAAGCTATTCAAGCATTCCGCGGTTGTGAATTCCTACAGTAAATCCCTGGCGATTCCCGGCGAGCGGGTGGGCTATATCGCCGTGAATCCCGGTATCGCCGATGTGGATTTACTGATTAATGGCATGATCTTCTCGCATCGGACGCTGGGTTTCGTAAACGCCCCTTCTCTTTTCCAAAAAGTGATCGCCGATTCTTTGGATACAGTGGTAAATACCGATGAGTACAAAAAACGCCGTGATTTCTTGTACCAGAATCTTATTGAACTAGGCTATTCCTGCGTAAAGCCGCAAGGTGCCTTTTATCTTTTCCCGCAGTCCCTTATTCCCGACGACATTGAATTTGCCAAGCGCGCGTTAAAATACAATCTTCTTATTGTACCGGGAAGCGGCTTTGGTTGCCCGGGACACTTCCGCCTGGCGTACTGCGTGGATTTCAACAGTATTAAAAATTCCATTCCCGCCTTTAAAGCGTTGGCGGCAGAATGCAAAGGCTGAAACCGCTATTCTTCATAAATAAAAACAGAGAGTCTTCCTGCATCACCGGAAGACTCTCTGTTTTTATTTATGATTCGGGCTGTGACCGCCTGATGCGGGCAGTACCGGGCACCTGACGAATAGTTCGTACCCATCCATGACCTAGGCGGGCGGAAACTGTTTCGCCACTTTGGCGAACGCTTTGCCGGCCGCTTCAATGGTTTTGCCGATGTCAGCATGGTTGTGGGCATCGGACATAAAGCCGGCTTCAAACTGGGACGGCGCCAGGTAAATACCTTCCTCCAGCATGGCATGGAAGAACAGGTTAAACGCCGGCACGTTCGAGCGTTTGGCGCTCTCATAGTCGTAGACCCGGCGGTCACTGAAAAACAGTCCAAACATTGTTCCCGCCTGATGAAACTGCAGATCGAAGCCACAGGCGGTGGCCTGGTCTTCCAGCCCGGCGCAGAGTGCGGCGGTGCGGGAAATCAGTTTTTCGTAGAAGTCGGGCGTCTCGCTTAAATGTTTCAGCGTGACGATGCCGGCAGTCATCGCCAGCGGGTTGCCGCTCAGCGTACCTGCCTGATACACCGGGCCGGCCGGTGCAATCAGTTCCATAATGTCCCGGCGGCCGCCGTAGGCGCCTACCGGCAGACCGCCGCCGATCACCTTGCCGAGGCAGGTAAGGTCGGGCGTGATGCCGTAGAATTCCTGCGCACCGCCGTAGGCCACCCGGAAGCCGGACATGACTTCGTCAAAGATGAGCAGCGCTCCGTATTGTTCAGTAATGGCCCGGACTTTTTCCAGATAGCCTTCCTTCGGAATGATCAGCCCCATATTACCGGGAACCGGCTCGATAATCACCGCCGCGATGTCGTCGCCGTGAGCGGCAAAGACTTCTGCCAGTTCGGTGGCATTGTTATAATTTACCGTCAGAGTGCCGCCGGCCACGCTGTCAGGCACGCCGGGACTGTCCGGCACACCCAGAGTGGTGGCGCCGGAACCGGCTTTGACCAGCAGGCTGTCATGATGGCCATGATAGCAGCCGGCAAATTTGACGATTTTACTGCGTTTGGTATAGGCCCGGGCCAGACGCAGCGCACTCATGGTGGCTTCGGTGCCGGAGTTGACCATCCGGACCAGCTGTATCGACGGTACGGCTTTAGTTACCAGCTTGGCCAGTTCCGTCTCCAGCAGAGTGGGAGCTCCATAGCTGGTACCCCGGGTAATCGCCTGCTGCAGGGCTTCCGTCACTTTGGGATGGGCGTGTCCCAGGATCATCGGTCCCCAGGAACAAACGTAGTCAATATATTCGTTACCGTCAATATCAGTCAGCCGGCTGCCGGCCGCCGTCGCAATAAACGGCGGGGTGCCGCCCACGCCCCGGAAGGAGCGGACCGGACTGTTGACGCCGCCGGGAATGTATTCCCGGGCTTCCGCCAGCGCCGCCTGTGATTTATCCAGTGTCAGCATATTCGCGCCTCCTATTTGCCGTCACGCAGCCAGCGGGCCGCGTCCAGCGCATGATAAGTAATGATGATGTCGGCCCCGGCCCGTTTCATCGACAGCAGTGTTTCCAGCACGGTACGCCGCTCATCGATCAGGTTTTGGGCCGCCGCCGCTTTGATCATCGCGTACTCGCCGCTGACGTTGTAAGCAGCGGTGGGCAGATCAAAATTGTCCCGCACCTCGCGGATAATATCCAGGTAGGACAGCGCCGGCTTGACCATGATGATGTCGGCGCCTTCCTGTACGTCCAGTTCCGCTTCCCGCAGCGCTTCGCGGCGGTTGGCCGGATCCATCTGATAGCTGCGGCGGTCGCCAAAGCTGGGCGCGGAGTTCTGGGCGTCGCGGAACGGCCCATAGTAAGCGGACGCGTATTTCACCGCGTATGACATAATCCCCACCCGGCTAAAACCGTTTTCGTCCAGTAGGTCACGAATGGCCGCGATCCGGCCGTCCATCATATCCGAAGGCGCCACCATGTCCGCACCGGCCCGGGCGTGGCTGAGCGCCGTTTTAGCCAATAGCGGCAACGAGCTGTCGTTGTCCACACACTGCCCCTGAATCAGGCCGCAGTGGCCGCTGTCGGTATACGCGCACAGGCAAACGTCACTGACAATCAGCATTTCCGGCAAGGCTGTCCGGATCTGCCGAATGGCCTGCTGTACCGGGCTGTTATCATCCCAGGCGCTGGACCCGGTCTCATCCTTATACTCAGGCATGCCAAACACCAGCACGGCCGGTATGCCCAGTTCCCATGCCTCACGGGCCACATCCACCGCCTGATCCGGCGACAGATGATACTGCCCGGCCAGCGAGGGAATTTCTTTTTTTATCTGTTGTCCGGGGACCACAAACAACGGATACACCAAATCCGCCGGTTTCAGTTCGGTTTCCCGGACCATGCGGCGAATGCTGTCGGTTTCCCGCAGTCTCCGGGGACGAAATCGCAGCGATGTCATGACAACGCCTCCTTGGCAAACAGCGTCTTGATTGCAGCTGCCATGCCTTTAATCGTATATTCTCCGGCCATCACGTCCACATGAATGCCATGTTCCTGACAGGTACCGGCGGTAATGGGACCGATGCAGGCCACCTGAGCCCGGTTGATCAGCTCCGGCCCCTTGTCGCCCAACAGCTGCAACAGATTGGTTACCGTGGAAGAACTGGTGAAGGTCACCAAATCCACCGCGCCCACCGCCAGCTGCGCCGCCAGCGCCGGACCGTCGACGTCGCCCAGTACCGTCCGGTAAGCCGGAACCACGTTAACCCGCGCTCCCATTTCGGTCAGCTTTTGCGGCAAGAGATCCCGGGCCACCAACGCCCGGGGTATCAGCACGTTCATACCGGGCTGGATGTATTCTTTCATGGCGTCAACGATTCCCTCGGCCCGGAATTCTATGGGGACAAGGTCGGCAGCAATGCCGTAACCAAGCAGCCGTTCCGCCGTCTGGGCGCCGATGGCGGCCACTTTGCAGGCAGCCAGTGCCCGGGCGTCATGCCGGGCGGCGGCCAGGCGCCGGAAGAAGGCGTCCACTCCATTGGTGCTGGTAAAAATCAGCCATTGATAATCATGCAACGCGCTGATGGCCTGATCTATCGGTTCATAGCTTTCCGGCGGCACAATTTTAATGGCCGGCGCTTCCAGGCATTCCGCGCCCATTGCTTCCAGTTCCGCCGTCAACGCGCTGGCCTGTTCCCGGGCCCGGGTCACCAGCACATTTTTGCCAAACATCGGCTTGGTGTCAAACCAGGCGAGTTTTTCCCGCAAATTCACCACCTGCCCCACCAGGAAAATAGCCGGCGGTTTTATCTGCTGCCGGGCAACGTCCACCGCCGCCCGGCCCACAGTGGTCACCAGCACTTCCTGTTCCGACTTGGTGCCCCACCGGATCACAGCGGCCGGGGTATCGGCCGGCCGGCCATGCTCCTGCAATTTGGCGGTGATATGCGGCAGATTTTCCACGCCCATCAAAAACACCAGCGTATCCACCGCCTGAGCCAGTTTTTCCCAGCGCATGGTGGATTCGCCCTTAGTGGGGTCCTCATGGCCGGTCACCACGGCAAAGGAAGTGGCAATGCCCCGGTGAGTCACCGGAATGCCGGCATAGGCCGGCACGGCGATGGCCGAGGTAATTCCCGGGACAATTTCAAAGGGTACGCCGTGTTCTGCCAGTTTCAAGGCTTCTTCGCCGCCCCGGCCAAACACAAAGGGGTCGCCGCCTTTCAGCCGGACCACGGTTTTTCCTTCCAGCGCCTTGTCCACCAGCAGTTGGTTAATCTCTTCCTGCCGCATCGTATGTTCACTGGACGCTTTGCCGACGTAAATCCGTTCGGCGTCGGCCGGCGCATGTTCCAGCAGCCGGTTGTCCGCCAAGCGGTCATATACGATGGCATCGGCCAGTTTCAGGCAATCAATGGCCCGCAGGGTAATCAGCTTATAATCGCCGGGGCCCGCGCCCACTAAATAAACAATTCCGCACTCTTTCATCGTGTTCCCTCCAGCTTGCTATCATTACAACCGCTCAACGGCACTCCCAAACACTTCTTGTAAAATTTCCCGGCCACCGGCATCCAGCATCCGGTGAGCCAGTTCCCGGCCCAGGGCGTCGGCCTGCTCGGCCGGACCGCTGATCACATCCCGGACCCGCCGCTGCCCGTCCACCGACAAAATCACCGCCGTCAGCGCCAACTGTCCGGAATCATCCGGCGGCGGCGCATACACCCCCACCGGGACCTGACAGCCGCCTTCCACTTCCGTTAGAAACGCCCGTTCGGCGGTTACCGCCTGGCGGGTGGCGGTATCTTCCAGTCCGGCCAGCCGCTCCAGCACCTCACGATCACCGGCCCGGGCCTCAATGGCCAGCGATCCCTGGCCCACCGCCGGCAGACAAATATCCACCGGCAACACCTGCGTCACCCGTTCTCCCCAGCCCAGCCGGTCGAGGCCGGCCACCGCCAGCAGAATGGCATCCAGTTTTTCCGTTTCCAGTTTGTTCAGCCGGGTGTCCAGATTTCCCCGCAGATCCACGATCTGCAAATCAGGCCGGCAATGCAAAAGCTGCGCCCGCCGCCGCAGGCTGGAGGTGCCGATTTTTGCTCCCACCGGCAGCTTGTCCAGCGTCCGGTGCACCGGGCTGATCAGGGCGTCGCCGGGGTTGGTCCGGATCGGCACCGCCGCCAGCACCAGTTCCGGTGGCAATTGGGTCGGCATGTCCTTGAGGCTGTGCACCGCCAGGTCAATCTCGCCGTTCAGCATCGCATTTTCCAGTTCCTTGGTAAACAATCCCTTGCCGCCGATCTTGGCCAGCGGCACATCCAAAATTTTATCGCCGGTGGTCATGATCCGCTGTAACGTCACTTCCAGCCCGGGGTACAGTTCCCGCAGACGGGAAGCGATGTGTTCCGCCTGCCACAGCGCCAGTTTGCTACCGCGCGTACCGATGACTAGTTTTTGTTTCACAGTGTGCTTCCTCTCCTATAATGTCAAGTTCCAGCGGGCCGTCCAGTTTATACAGTTTCCGGATAGCCTCCTGATAATATTGTTCTTTGTCGGTGCCGGCCGCCTCATGCAGCCGGACCGCGGGATCTCGCAGCAACTTGCGGACAATCATCCGGGCCATGTTTTCCACCGCCCGGCGCTCCTCCGGCGTAATGTCCGGCATTTTTGCCAACGCCCGTTTCACTTCCCGGCAGCGAATGGATTCGGCTTTGTCGGCCAGGCAGGCCAGGGTCGGCCGAAACGACAGATACCGCATTTTGTCCATCACCTCGGACAGTTCCCTCTCCACCAGAACTTCCGCGGCCCGGGCTTCCTGGGCCCGGCTGCGCAGATTGGATTCCACCACCTGTTCCAGGTGATCAATGTTATACAACGTCACCCCGTCAATGCTGTCCACTTCCGGTTCCACATCCCGGGGCACGGCGATGTCGATAAAGATAATCGGCCGCCCCTGGCGCGCCGGCATCAAATGCGCCACGTCCCAGGTGCGGATAATGTAATGCGGCGCGCCGGTGGAGGTAATCACGATGTCTGCCTCCACCGCCGACTCCATAAAGCCTTCAAACGGCACGGCCACACCGCGGAACTTGTCCGCCAGTGCAACGGCCCGTTCAAAATTACGATTGGAAACAAATACGGTTTTGACGCCATTATCCACCAAGTGCCGCGCTGTCAGCTCGCTCATTTCGCCGGCGCCCAACACCAGTACGTTGGACTGGGACAGATCGCCAAAACATTTTTTCGCCAGTTGCACCGCCGCATAACTGACGGAAACCGCGCTAAAGGCAATGCGGGTGGAGGTACGGATGCGCTTGCCCACAGCAATAGCCCGGTTGAACAGCGTATTGAGCACGGTACTGGTGGCGCAGCTATCCCGGGCAATCGTATACGCTTTTTTCACCTGGCTCAGGATCTGCCCTTCGCCCAGTACCAGTGAATCCAGGCTGGCGCTGACCCGGAACAGATGGCGGATGCACTCTTCTTCCTGATAGTAAAACAAATATTCATAATCGGTTTCCGATAACGCCCCCGGCGCCATCCGGTCCAGGAAATCCTGCAACGCCGACAGCGCATCGTCCGCTTCTTCCACCACGGCGTAAACCTCGGTCCGGTTGCAGGTGGACAATACCACGCATTCCCGGATTTCATCATATTCATGCAGGTGCTGTAATGCGTTCTTGATCTGGTCCTCGGAAAAGGCCAGACACTCCCGGACCGCCACCGGCGCGGTTCTATGATTAAGTCCCAGTACTACTAGCTGCATTCCTTACTCTCTCCTCTGCCTCATCCCGCCGGCCCTCCCGCAACAGGGCCAGGGTCTGCTGGTCAATTGTACTGCGCCAAAATGATTCCCGCTCGCTGCTGGTTGCCAGCTGGTCCTTCAGGGATTGACGCACCTGCGCCAGCAAATCCAGATATTGTCCGTATTCCGGCCCGTATTGTTCTTCCAGTTCTTCCCGCAAGCGCCGGGCCAGAGCCGGGCTGTGACCACCGGTGGACACGGTAAGCAACAGGTCGCCCCGCACCACCCGGGCCGGTACGGTAAAGTCCGACAATTCCGGCGCATCGGCCACGTTAACCAGCACACCGGCGCTGGTCGCTTCCGCGGCCGCCTGGCGGTTCACGTTCCGGTCATCCGTGGCGCAAACGGCCATAAAACAACCCGCCAAATCACCGGCGGTATAACCGCGTTCCCGGAGCTGTATCCGTCCGGACCGGCCCCATTCTTGCAATGTGTCCGTCAGCCGGGGACTGACGACGGTCACCGCGCCGCCAGCCTCCAACAGTGCCGCCGCCTTGCGCTCGGCCACGGCACCGCCGCCCAGCACCACACAATGGCGGCCGGTCAATTTTAGATTGATCGGATAAAATTCCATCAGATCACAACTTTTCCGTCAAAATACATTATAAAAAAATCCCTGCCACAGAAATGACAGAGATTTTGCTAACACCAAAGGTGTATATCCCCTTCCCATCACTCGTGGGTCAAAGCGGTGATTGCCGGACAGGCAGTTCTTCTGACTCAGGATCATCACTCGCCTGCGCCTTCCCAGGTATCATACCCAGTGGCATATTGCAGACCGTTCCCCTTCACAGCGGCGGGACCGTGCCGGTTTTTCACCGGCTTCCCTATTAAGCCCTGACGGGCACCTGTCCCATATATAATTATCTTAAATTTTAGGACAATATTGACAAAAAGTCAATTCACTTGGTAAAAAACCCTGATTTTGCACTAACGGGCGTAGTCACTGCCGATCGTTACCGTCACCTGATCCGCCTTGCTCTCATCCTTTTGCACCTGCAGCACATAATGGAACGGCAGATGGGACAGCTTGTCCAAAACCGCGTTATTGTAGGTGCGGGCCAGCACCGTGGTTTTTGCGGCAGTGTTCGCCTGATTGCTCACCCCGGTTACCTCGTGGCCATCGCTGCGCAGGGCCGCTGCCACTTTGCCCCCGGCATCGCTGATGCCGCTGGCGTTCACCACCGTGATCCGCAGTTTGCCGCTGGATGATTTTCCTTTATCCGCTGTGGAACCGTCAATGCCCGGCTTTACCGGCTTCGTCGGAGCCACCACCGGCGCATTGTCCAGCTTGCGGGTAATCGGCAGCGAATCGAGGTACTGATTGGCCAACGTCCGGCTTTCCGCCTGATAGCGCGGGTTACTGCCCAGCCCCTGCACCCGGGCGACATAATCCCGCAGCAAAGCAATATCGGGTATCCAGTAACTGATATCCGCCATCATCCGCGGCGCACCGGCAATACTGGCCGTATCCAGGCCCTGCCGTGAGGCGTCCGCCAGTAGTTTCGCCAAGTTCAGCATATCGGCCCCGCTCATATCCGTGGTGATCGCCGCCGCCAGTTCGCGGATTATCGCCGGGATTTGCGGCAGCACGTTGGGGCTGCTCACCTGTTGAAGCACCGCCCGCAAAAACTTCTGCTGCCGTTCAATCCGGCCGATATCGCCTTCCTCGTCCCGGTAGCGCACATATTGGATAGCCGTCCTGCCGTCCAGGTGCTGCTGACCCGGCTGCAGATTAATGAACAATCCCCCGTTGTCGTCATAGGGATCGTTGTAGTACATCCGTTTTTCCACATCGATATCGACCCCGCCAATGGCGTCGATAATACGGTTAAAGCCGTCGATGTTCACCACCACATAATAGTCAATGGGAATGCCCAACAGGTCTTCCACCGCTTTTTGCGCCAACTGCTGGCGCCCGAAAGCAAAGGCATGGTTGATTTTATCCCAGTTCCGTCCGGGAATCCGAACCCGGGTATCGCGGGGAATCGAGAGCAGGGAAACTTTTTTCGTTGCCGTATCCACCGTCACCAAAATCATGGTGTCGGACCGGCCCGTGTCACCGCGGCGCTCGTCCACCCCCAGCACCAGAATATTGACCTTGCCGGGCAAATTGGTGATGCCGTTCTCGCGGGGAGTTGTCCGCTTGGGTTTTTCAAAGCTGTCACCGCCCAGCCAAAAATAAGTTAGTCCGGTGACCGACACAAACAGCAACATCAGCGTGGTCAAGGCCAGTATCTGTTTCCACCGCTGCCCTTTGCCGCGTTGCTGTTCCGCCAACCGTCGTTCCTGGCGGGTTTCCGTTCTATGATCATTCATCAGATAACCGTATATCCTTCTTCCTCAATCACTTCCCGGAGGGCGTCCAGTGTGACCCGCCCTGGAACCGCCTCCACCGTCAGTGTTTTTGCTTCCAGATCGACCGTCGCCGTCTGAATGCCTTCCAGCCCCTTGACCGCCCGCTCCACCGCGCTTTTGCAATGCCCGCAGGTCATGCCGTCCACTTTGATCACTATTTTTTCCGGTTGGTTGCAACCACAATTACACATATGTCCCTACCCTCCTATAGTTTTTCCCGGACCGCCTGAAGCTTTCCGTCCATTGTCAGTTCCTTGTCCCGCCGGTCATCGATCCGAATACTGGTGGATACCCGCTGAGCGCCGGCCGCAAATGGTGTCTCGTGCATTTCCCGGATCACGGCCAGTATCCGGTTCAAATCTCCTTCTATCACCGTAGACATCGGCGTTAACCGATAGCTCAGGTCACCCGCTTTTTCCAGTACTTTATGGCAATTGGCCACATACTGGCTGATGCTGGCACTGCCGGTTCCCAGCGGTACAATCGTTACTTCTGCAATGGCCATATTTTTCCCTCCGTTTATTGGCAGGCTATGCCTATTTCCAGCAATACGCCTGTATATCATATTCGACCTGCCGGACCAAAAACCTGCCTTCCTTAGTCGTTATCCTTAAATCCCAGCCTACGTCAGTTAACGATACCCACAGCGGATTATTGCGCAAATGGTAATTGGGCAATTGCTAATGACCTCAAACCCTTCTCACCTGACAGCCGGTTTTGCGTGCCAGTTCCTTCATCGTTTCACAGTTGTATTTCTGCATCGCCTGCACCAGAATCTTCGCGCAGGCTCGGGCATCCGACATGGCATGATGATGATCCAGTTCCAGCTCCAAATGTGCGGCAATAGTTGAAAGTCGGTGGTTGGGTAAATTCGCCCAGGATAGTTTCGCGATCTGATAGGTGCACGCATAATAAAAATTCGGCATCGCCAGCCCATATTTTTGCGTAACTTGTTTCAAAACGCCAATGTCAAAACTTGCATTATGGGCAATAACCAGATTTCCTGTCAGTCGCGGCCATAATTCCCGGCTTACGACCGGAAAGTTCGGCATATTTTTCACGTCCGCCGCAGTGATTCCATGGATATCAACGTTAAAAGAACTAAAATAATCCTCCGGATTCACCAGCGAATAATATTCGTCGACGATGATTCCATTTTCGACCATGGCCATACCCACGGCGCAGACACTGTCTCTTTTTTGATTGGCCGTTTCAAAATCAAGCGCAACAAATTTTAATTTCATTATATTTCACCCTCTTCAACGCATGGATGTATTCTTATTTTGGGGAACCGGACAGAAAGACGGGAGCCGGTTAGGTTTTTCACAACTTTTAAACTCGCGTTTGCATATTCCTGTTACCCTCGCAATTTCCCTGCAAGAATATTTTATCGGTTGATCCCCCGCATGATTTCGTGATCCCCGTTGAGATTTTTTCCGTGCTTTTCATGGCCATCGGCATGGTTTTACAGATTGAACACATTGATTATATCATTGTTCTTATCTATCCGAAACGCATAACCACTCTCCCCCTCTTTTTATCTATTATTTTACCCAAAATACTTTTTTTGCAAATGTTATTTTCTTTAATTGAAAATATATATAATAACATTTTTGCGGAAAGTATAGGGAAATGGAGATTGTCAGAGTATGGTTTGCCATTATTAGCGCGCTCTCATCAAAAGTGATTTGTTTAAAATGAGCTGTTGTTAATAAAAACATACGAAAAGGAATATAACTTGATTTTTCGCTTCCGTATCTTGACAATGAGAAACAT
>DATMYQ010000132.1:0-20529 GCA_035560935.1 Patescibacteria group bacterium
GAATAATTTTCACAATGGGGTGGCTGCGCCGGTGAAATGAACCTTGATGGTGACAATTTCAGGATGGTTGCCGATACGGAGTGGGGGACCCCAGGTTCCGTAGCCGCAGGAGACAATGGTTTGCAAATGATTTTTGCGGAGATAGCCCCAGTCGATTTCATAGAGCTTGCTGGTGATGAAGTTTAACGGGAACATTTGCCCCTGATGCGTATGGCCGGAAACCTGCAAATCCACGTTGGCCTGATCGGGAATTTCTAAATGGAAGGGCTGGTGATCCATTAAGAGTACCGGGGATGAAAAATCGATTCCCGACAATAAAGAATCAAGTTCCAAGCGATTTTTTCCAGTAAAGCGGCTGACGGATAAATCATCGCGGCCAACGACGTAAATACTGTCCGCTATTTTTATCGTTTGGTCAATTAATACGTTAACGCCGCCTTGACGGAGATAGTTGGCGGCGGAACCTGGATCGCGGCTGATATATTCGTGATTGCCCAGGGTTGCATAAACACCAAATCGCGATTTAAGCTTGGCAAACTGCTCCGCCATATTTTCTTCCGCAAAGACGTCTACATCTTCATCAATGATATCTCCCGGCAGCAGGATCAGATCCGGTTTTAACGCATTGATCCGTTCCACCAGAGAAGACAGGCGGCCATTGCCGATCATACGGCCGGCGTGGATGTCCGAAACCATGACGATATTTAATTCCTGCAGGCCGCATTGCTTATCAACGGAGACGTCATAATGGGTAATGATCGGATGGCGGGCGTTCCAGACGCCATAGCCGAAGATGATCAGCAAGAGCAAAAATCCCCACGCCGCAAGCCGGGGATCCTGACGCTGCCAGGCGGGTGAAAGCAGCTGGCTCCATTTGGCCAGGGTGAATAGAATATCCAGTGACAGAAACAGCAGAAATCCATAAAATATGACGCCCAGCCAGTACGAGCCGAATACCGTCAGTGTCGTGCTCCATGGAGCCGGTAAGTGGGACTGCAGTAGTCTGCCGAGAGGATAAGACAAACCGGTCAGCAGCGTAAGTATGCCGTAAAGCCAAAGCGGACAGTGCAGCCAGGCGCTGAACAGAGGCCAAAGACGTAGGGACAAATAGTATTGGGCGCTGCCCAGCAACAGAAAAAAGACGCCATAAAAGACAATAAAAGAAGTGTTCATCAATCATTCTCCATCAATCAATGTGGTAATTTTAACAGATCTGTTTAAATAGGGGACGGTAAGGAGGAACTTGATTATTTATGAGGAATAACGGTGTAAAGAATATTTTGCTTGGAAGGTTGCGTACAACGGAAGGTGAATATACTTTAGTTTCTTCAGAATGCGTTGGCGTTGTCTCCATCAAATTATAGTGAATTTATTGAATTAAAACAAGAGGAGTGAAAAGAATGTCCTTTAGCTATTATATGCCGGTCAAAGTGTTTTTTGGTTGTGGAGAATTTGACCATGCCGGAGTCAGAGTCGCATCATTCGGAAAAAAAGTATTGGTGGTTTGCGGACGTCGGGCGATGAGCGCGCTGGGGTATCGTGAACGGCTGGAACGGATGCTGCAGGCGGAAGGCTTGGAAGTAAGAGTGTTTAACGAGGTGAGTCCTGATCCCCGCACCAGTGAAGTGAATGCCTGCGTAGAACGATTTGCGAAGTGGCGTCCGGAGGTTATTGTTGCGTTGGGCGGCGGCAGCGCCATGGACGCGGCGAAAGGGATCGCTCTGGGTCTGACGGTCGGGGAAGCGGTGGAGCCTTATTTGGCCGGGACCAAAGCGGTATGTCCGGTGGAGTTGCCGGTGGTGGCGATTCCCACTACGGCGGGAACCGGATCGGAAACAAACCGCGCCGCAATTCTCTCGGATTCCGCCGGGGGATATAAAAGCAGTTTTCGTCATGATACGATGTTTCCCAAGGCGGCGATTATCGATCCGCTGCTGACCGTCTCGCTGTCGGCGAAAATCACGCGGGAAACCGGCTTTGATGTTTTGGCGCATGCAATGGAAACCGTCATTTCGCGGGCCGCCGACAATCCTTTGACTTGGCTGTATGCGGAGAAAGCCATTCGCCTGTTGGGCAGCGCACTGCCCCAAGCCATCGCCCGGGGGGAGGATCGGCAGGCCCGGACGGATATGGCTTACGCCGCGATGCTGATGGGCTTTAATTTGGCCAATTCCAGCACTTGCCTGCCGCATCGGTTGCAGTACCCGCTGGCGGTTACCACTGGTACCAGCCATGGGGCCGGTTTGATGGCCTTGTTCCGCAGCTGGCTGGAGAATACGTATTCATTTTCCGCGGAACGCTTTGATCCGATGGGCAGCTGGCTGGCCGGCGGAACGGTAAGCGGCAAGGAAGAATTTTTAAAGGCGTATGACGATTTCGTCCAGCGCTGCGGCGAGCCGGTTCGGCTCAGGGATCTGGGGGTAACCGCAGGAGATATTGACGGATTGACCCGGCGGGTTTCCGGCAATCTGGCCAACGATCCGGCTGGTGATGTACCGGGAATTGTACAGAAAATATATGAGGGTGCGTTATGAGTTGCATGATTTTTTCGGAAAAACCGTTTTTTCATTGGCCGCGGCTGGCCGCCATGCTAGGCGGAGTCCTGATGTTGACGCTGCTTTTGCCGGCAAAACCGGCCACTGCCGCTATGCCCTACGTCACCGCCGATATGGAGCAAGCCCAGTACTGGGTTGACCGTCTGGAGCAGCCCGACGCGGTGGTTCTGAATCCGGAAGAAATCCGCGCTTGGAACGAACGAACCCGTTCGCTGCAGCCCAGCCGGGAATTTGATCTGGCGGATTACCCGGAGCGCGTCAGCGGAGCGACAGTTATCGCGCAAATTCAGGAATATACGGTTCCTGATTCGCCGCGGTACGCCGGAGGAAGTCTGCTGGCAGCGGATTATTTTCGGCGTTTGGAAGGGCAGCGCAATGTCCCGGCTGTACCGCAAAATGTAACTGTGCAATATGGAGTGACCTGCGCGCGGGCGATGGTTCGCTCTTTTCCCACTGCGGATTTTGCGGGATCAACGCCGGGAGAACGGGAGTTTGACCTGTTCCAGGAAACGGCGTTGGACCCGGGAGAACCGGTGATCATTTTACACCAAAGCACCGATGCCGCTTGGCATTTTGTCCAGGCCTATAATTACCGCGGCTGGGTGGCAGCGGCAGCAGTGGGCATGGCCGCCAACCGTGCGGAATGGCTGAATTATTGGAATCACCCCGGTTTTTTGGTGGTGACCGGCAGTCGGCTGGATTTAGCCGGCCGGCAGTTTGCCATGGGCGCGAAACTGATGCTGGCGGAGGGGCAAAGCAATAAACCGAAGGCCAACGAGAAAGCGCCGGCTGCGTATCTGGTGAAAATTCCGGAGCGAGGTCCCCGCGGTGAATTGTATTTTACGGTGACGGATGTGAAATATGCGGAGGATGTGTCGAAAGGTTATCTTCCTTATACACGCGCCAATGTCATTAGGCAGGCTTTTAAAATGAAAGGGGAGCCCTATGGCTGGGGAGGCCTGTTTGAGGTTCGTGACTGTTCGACGCTGATACTGGACACTTATCGCAGTTTTGGACTGATGATGCCGCGCAATGCGGACGAGCAGGAAGCGGCTGCCGGTTTGGAGCATATTTTCCCGTTAAACGGCAGTCGCAAAACCGTCATGCAGTCATTGCTGCCGGGGGCAACATTGCATATGTCGGGGCATGTGATGCTGTATATTGGGGAGCAGAATGGCCGGTATTATATAATTCATGCGCTGGGGGCCCGGGGAGGAACCCGGGAGGTTGCCGGTCCGGTTATGCGGGTCGTGGTCAGTGATGTTTCCTTGACGTTCAAATCCAGCGGCAAGAGCTTTTTAGACGTTTTAACGGTGGCCAAACAACCTTAGTGAATCAATGAAGCCTTTGAGAAGGTGTCTATGGTTTGCGGAATCTAACTGTGATATAATGACGAAGACCGGATTGAGTGGACCGATACAAAGGAGATTACAGGGACCATATGAAAAACGTTTACGACCAGGTTCAGTCTTTTTACCGAGACGAACTGGAATGGGTTTCTTTGATTGAGCAAGAGTGGGTGGAAGGCTTCCTGCGCCAAAACGCCTGGCAGGGGGCAAATGATAAAAAACTCACAGAAATATGGGATAATTTACAAATGTTTATTCTTTTCCTGGCTTATGCGGATTATGAATATTTGGATGAATTGAGCCGGGAAGAGTACAGTATGGCAGTGGAATGGATGTCGGTGCATCTCGATGAATTTCAGTGCAATCTGAAAAATGTTCGGAAATTTTTTGGAGTTTTGGCGGAATTTTATCATTATTTGCTTACCAAAAAGCTGATCATTAGTGATGCGGAACTAAATGCCGCCGCGGAACATATGGCTGGTGGGCGACGGCTTCGCTTTATCGCTCCGGTGATCAACACCGAAGGCGACGTTGACGTTGAGGATGTTCCGTTAACGGAAAAAACGGCGTCGGAACAAAACTTGCCGAACCCGCCGGCGGAGACCGTAAACCGGTTCAGCAAAAAAAGCTTATCGCTGCCGGAAGATATTGGCAAATTGGTTGGCGAATCTATCGAACGCCTGATGTTAAAATTCAGCGCTTATTTTCAGCAGGAAGAATTTTCTGAGGATTTTGAGCGGGCATTAATGCTATATAATGGACCCTGGGCCGAAAAAGAAGAGACTGAGGAAGACGATGAATTTTGGCTGGGTTTTTGGGATTATTTTTTGTTCGATTATCACTTACTCTCCAACGATGCCACGCCGCTGGACCAGTTTGCCGAGAGCCATCGACAACGGTTAAATACGGAAGAAAAAAGCATTTTGGCAGAATTGATGAGTGCTCGTTTTGCCGTTTTTTATGTCAGCAACGTGGTAAACCAGGAATGGGTGGAGTGTGTTAATTTACTTACCGAAGAAACGTTTCGCTTGCCTAATCCCAACTTTGACTATAAAAAAATGAAAAAAATGTTGTTTTTTGGGCATATCTTTTTTCAGGAACAAGAATTGATTATGATCAATTTTATCACTAGTGTGGAAATCAGCACGATTTTACGCCGACGGATCCAGGAAGAAATCCAGCGCTTATTTCAGATGTTTCGTTTACAAAATCCCCAGGCCAGTTGGGAAGCTTTTTTGTTGCGCCACGCGAACGCGGTACGCCATACAGTAGATTTGCTGGTTACCTGGGCCAAGGTCAATGTTACTCCTTATACTCAGGTCGAGTTTACCTTTCCTGATATCGATGAATTGGCACCACCCCATCCGGTAGTGGTGAAAACAGTGGAAAAATATATGCGGAAGTTTGGTTATTCACAGCATGACATTGAGTTGGCCCAAAAGCTTTGGCATGATTTCTATCAGCTGGAACCGGTGACAGTAAAGAAGGCAGCAACTTGGGCCGCCGCGGTTATCTTTTCGTATGCCCAGATTAATTTGGGCGAAGAAGGAATTGCTCTGGAAGTAATTGCCGGAGAGCTGAAGGTACCGCAGACCGAAGTAGATGAGCTCCATGTCCGCATGTTGACCGTACTGCAGTTGCGGCTGTTTGATCCTCGTTATTTAAGTGAAGAAGGGATGATTTCCCTTATGTATCATTCTTGAATTTTTGATGAGGTGAGAGACTCATGAAATGTTCTCAGTGTAATGCCGAATTGGCAAGTGGTAAGCCGGAATGTCCGCACTGCGGACATGTTGTGTCAGAAGTCAAAGTGCTGTCGCGGCAGGACAGAGATAATTTTGATGGTGTCACGTTGGGGGAAGAAGAACGTTCTGCCAATGGAGCCGCCTATGGACAATATCAGCAGGAGTATGGCGGTGGCCGAATTCATGTAAAGCAGGTCTCGTTCGGCGGTGGATTCTTATCCCGACTACTGTTAGGCGGAGTGCTACTGGTGTTGTTAGCATTTTTGACGTTGCTGTTTTTCGCGGCATTACCTATTATTTTGTTTGTATTATCTGTTGCCGGAACGATTTTTTATTGGCTTTTTCGCCGGCGGTAACAAAAAATACAAGCGGTGCAAAATAAAAGCAGCATACTGTCGTCGAATATCGATCGATAACATGCTGCTTTTCCGTGTATCAGAAAATGAAACCCCGTGGCAAAAAAGATCCGCGTGTTTTTAACACTCAGCCAACAGTTTTTCTTTAAGCTGACGGTAAGCAAGGGTATAGTAAGGTGTGTTTTGCGATTCGCGGTGGTCGAAACCGTAAGCCCGGCGACTGACCGCCAGTACCGGCGGTGCCTGGATTCGTTTGGCGACGCCCATTCCTGCATAAAGCTGCCACCAACGTTCCAAATCGGTGATGAATTCACGTGGCGAGGGAAACACCCGGGAGAGTAAGCCGGGTTCGCAGCCCAAGCGGGATTCCAGCGTTTGCTCCTGATACCAAAGGAGAACATCTTCCGGAGTGGACCGGTTCCAGAACTCCATAAAAGCCCGGAATAAATAATCGTGGTACGGGTAAATAAGGGGATCGCCTTTTCCTTCGTCCACCGACTGATCCGCTGACAGCTCGGCGCTGGGAATAATTTCAATGGTGGCCCGGGGGATCACTTCCCGCTGATATACGATCTGATTCAAGTAATCGGCCAGCGCATAAATCTGATGCTTCCAAAGATCCGCCAACGCGGCGAAGAAACCGGACTGATCACCGTACAGCGTGGAATAGCCGACGGTCAGCTCCGTTTTATTGGCGTTGCAGGTAAAGCCGCCGCCAAAGGCCGCCGCCGCCGCCGCCAGCACCCGGGAAGAACGGTCGCGGGCCTGAATATTTTCTAAAATAAAGGGTGTAACCGTAAGGCGGGATTCTTTTCCGGCGGAAAAATGGAGGATCGGGGTACTTTGTATTTGCTGGACGGTATTCTCCACTGCTTCCTGAATCGGCATGACGGTGTATTGGCAGCCCAGGTTCTTGGCCAGCTGCAGCGCCAGATCACGGGTGGTGCTGGAGTTGAAACGGCTGGGCATGTTGATCAACAGCACATTGTCCGGCCCCAGAATCTCCGTGTACAGCGCGGCGGCAACGGCGGAATCAATCCCGCCGGATACGCCGATAACTACTTTGGACATGCCGATGGCGGCGAGAAATTTTTTCGTTCCGTAGTGTACGGCCCGATAAATCGTTTCAATGCTGGTGTCGTCCACCGGGGGAACGGCAAGGGCTGACGGTGCGCTGTTTTCGTTCTGATTGAGCGGTAGTGCGACAAAGCGGAGGGTTTCCTGAAACGGCGTGCAATGGGCGATGATTTGCCCGGAGGAATCATAGACTGTACTGAAGCCGTCGAAAGTATACACCGTTTTTCCGTTGTTTTGCAGTCCAACTTTATTTACGTAAATTAATGGCGTTTTAAGCGAACTGGCCTGACGGGAAAAAACCCGGTTTCGTTTGTTGTTTTTCCCCAGGGTATAAGGCGAACTGGAAATATTCACAAAGATATCGACAGGGCCGTTATTCTGGAGGATTTGCAGGGGATTCACCGGATAATCGTCGTTCCAGCCGTCTTCGCAAATTACGCAGCCGATGTGGATGTCGCCGCCGGGGAAGGGAACAGCGGTTGGCTGTAAAAATTCCGTTAAGGCTTGATCCCGCTCGCAGGCCAATTTCCGCAAACTGTAGAAATGACGGGTATCGTCAAATTCACGGTAGTTGGGGTGCAACGTTTTGATCCGGTAAGGATAGGGCTGGGCGCCTTGGGGGGCAATCAGCCGGCCATTATAGGCCGTAAAACAGGCGTTGTATTTTCTGACCCGCCCGTCGTCGCCGCACCGATCCCAATCGACGGCGACATTTCCGAAGATAATGCCAATGTCTTCGGATGCGGCAATAATCTGCTGTCCGTAGGTTTCGCAGTCCCGCAAAAAAGCGGATTGCTCCCAGAGATCTCCCAGCAGATAGCCGGGAATCGCCATTTCCGGAAAAATAATTAGTTTTACTCCGTTTTCACGGGCGCTGGCAATCATCGTCAGCATGGAAGCAGTATTAAGATCCGGGCGTCCGGGAGTCACGTCCAATTGAGCCAATGCAATATGTAGCAAAATACTGTCACCCTCTTTTGGTCATTTAATCCTTGCTAATATTCGCCACTATTGCAAGATGTCCTTTTTCCCGATGAAAAAGGATGCTCATATTACAGAAAAGATGTGATGCTATTTCCTGTTTGAAAAAAATATACGAAAGCCTATTGACAGCGGACAGTGTTTCCACTAGAATGGGGATAAATTACATATTGCAAAATAGCTGTGAACAGGACGAGTAAGCATGTAAACTTTGGCTCAGCGAGTCGGTGACCGGGAAACCGGAGGTGGGATGACCGACCTAAAGAGCATGACGAATGGACCTGTGAGCTGTCCCCCGAACGCATTGCCAGTAGGCTGGACCGGTTGCCGCCGTTAACGGGCTTAGGGTATCGGATACGCATGTATTCCCGTACCTGAAACAGAGATGGAAGATGCTTGTTCATTTTCCGAATTAGGGTGGTATCGCGGACTATTTCGCCCCTTGGATGGGGTGAAATGGTCTTTTTTATTTTTATAGCAGGCAGGAGGAATGAATATGTTGAAATCGTATTTGGCGACAGTGGCCGGCGGTAAAAATTTATCACGGGAACAGGCCCGGGAAGCCATGCACGTGATTATGTCGGGGCAATCCACTGACTCGCAGATCGGGGCTTTTTTAACGGCACTGCGGATGAAAGGCGAGATCAGCGCAGAAGTGGCGGGCTTTGCGGAAACCATGAGAAACCAGGCAACTCCGGTGCGATGCCGTCAGGAAGAATTGATTGACACCTGCGGCACCGGCGGTGACGGACGGAATACCTTTAACATTTCTACTACTGTTGCTTTGGTGGTGGCAGGAGCCGGTCTGGCGGTAGCCAAACATGGAAATCGCGGCGTTTCCAGTTCCAGCGGCAGCGCGGATGTGCTGGAAGCGCTGGGGGTCAATCTGGAGTTGACACCGGAAGCGGTGGCCGATGCCATCGGCGATATCGGCGTAGGCTTCCTCTACGCGCCCCAGTTTCACAGCGCCATGAAATACGCGGCGAAACCGCGAAGGGAGTTGGGCTTTAGAACGGTATTCAATTTATTAGGGCCGTTGTCCAACCCGGCGAGCGCCTGTTACCAACTGGTGGGCGTATATGAAGAGTCCCTGACGGAAAAAGTGGCGGAAGCACTGTTGGAGCTGGGCGTAAAGGGAGCGATGGTGGTCCACAGCCTGGACGGATTGGACGAAATTTCCACCGCGGCGCCCACGGCGGTATCGGAAGTTCGTGACGGCAAGGTGCATTCTTACCGTCTGGACCCGGCGGCTTTGGGATTTGTTTCACCGGGAACGGATGGCTATAAGGGGGGAACACCGGCGGACAACGCAGCGATCACCCGGGATATTTTGCAGGGTGTGACTGGACCGAAACGGGATATCGTGCTGATCAACGCGGCGGCGGCGCTGCTGGTAGGAGAAAAAGCCGCCAATCTCGAAGAGGGAATAGAACTGGCGCGGCGTTCGCTGGACAGCGGCGCTGCCCTGGCCAAGCTGGAGGCATTGAAAGAATTCAGCCAGTTGCGTCGGGAGGGTTTGTCATTATCATAAAAATCTGCGGCCTTTCCGATGTGGAGGCGGCCCTCACTGCCGCCCGCGCCGGGGCCGATATTTTAGGATTTGTGTTCGCTCCCAGCCGTCGCCGCGTTGAAGCGGCGGCGGTCAGGGAAATTCACCGGGAAATTCGCCGGCAGGGTTTCCGGATAAAAACAGCCGGTGTGTTTGTTAATCCGGACAGAGAGGAACTTCTTCGTATCGCCGAAGACTGCTCATTGGATTATCTGCAACTGCACGGCGAAGAGAGCCCGGACTTTTGTCAGAGTTTAGGCCGCCCGGTTATCAAAGCGTTTCGGGTAGCCGGTCCGGAAACGCTGGCCGCCGCCGCGGCGTATTCCACCGACTGGCTGCTGCTTGACACTTACAGCGCCGGTAGTTATGGCGGAACCGGGGAAAGTTTCGACTGGCGCATATTGCAGGAGAAACGGGAGCCGTTCCCGCGGCCATTTTTGCTGGCGGGAGGGTTAACGCCGGATAACGTGGCCGCCGCCATACAGACGGCGAAGCCGGCGGGGGTGGACATTTCCGGCGGCGTGGAAACCGCCGGCAAGAAAGATCCGGAAAAAATAATCGCGTTTATTCGGGCGGCCAAGGCTGCAGCGGAGGGATTACTGAATGCTTGAAAAAATTGTGGCGAAAAAATATTTGGAAGTGGCGGAACGAAAAGAGAAAAGACCGTTAAACGAATTCGTGCCGGCGATCGTGCCGGCTAACCATGCGTTTCAACAGGCGTTGAGCAAGGCCGGCTGGGGCTTGATCGCGGAATGCAAATTAGCGTCGCCGTCCAAGGGCGTGCTGTCACCGCACCGCACCGTGCCGGAGTTAGCGGCGATCTACGCCGCCAACGGGGCCACGGCGCTTTCAGTTCTGACTGACATCCACTTTCAGGGGACATTGCAGCATATCGCCGCAGTTAAAGCAGTCTGCGGACTACCGGTGCTGCGGAAAGATTTTGTGGTGGATCTCTATCAGGTGTTCGAAGCCCGGGCGGCGCAGGCGGATGCCATCTTGCTGATCGCCGCGGTCCTGACCGACCCGATGCTGAAGGAATGCCTGGGTCAGGCCCAAGAACTGGGGATGGACTGCATCGTCGAAGTGCACAGCCGGGAAGAATTGAAACGGGTGCTGGCTTTGCCGGCGCCGCTGATCGGCATTAACAACCGGGACCTGACCACTTTTAAAACCGATATTGTCACGACCCGGCGGCTGCTGGACCAGACGCCGTCCGATCGGATGATTATCAGCGAAAGCGGCGTAAAAAGCAAAGCCGATGCCTTGCAATTGAGAAGTTGGGGCGCGCAGGGGATTTTGGTCGGCGAAGGGCTGGTCACTGCCCCGGACATTGCGGCTAAAACCCGCGAGCTGGCGCTGCGGGACGACGGATAAAAAATAAAGGAACTTACATCTGAAATAAAAAAAGTATTGTGGGGTGAAAGCAGATGAGTGCAGAAGCATCGGTAAAAGGAAACAGCGCTGCTTTGTTATTCAGCCGGGAATACCAGGCGGAGGACAGCGTTATTGATTTGGGAGGCGTGGTTATTGGCGACGGGCATTTAGTGGTCATGGCCGGACCTTGCGCGGTAGAGGGCCGGGAACAGATTTTACGGGCTGCCTGGGACGTGAAGCGCTCCGGCGCTCAGATGCTGCGGGGAGGCGCCTATAAGCCGCGAACATCGCCTTACGCGTTTCAGGGGTTGGAGGAAAAAGGACTGGAAATGTTGGCGGCAGCCCGGGAAGCTACCGGCCTGAAGATCATCACGGAAGTGGTGGATGTGGAATCGGTACCCTTGGTGGCTTCCTATACCGACGTTCTGCAAATCGGCGCCCGCAATATGCACAACTTTCGGCTACTGCAGGCGGTGGGCCGCAGCAACCGGCCGGTTATGCTCAAAAGAGGAATGTCGGCGACTTTGCACGAATGGCTGAACGCGGCGGAATACATAATGAAAGAAGGCAACCGCCAGGTAATGTTTTGCGAGCGGGGAATCCGGACTTTTGAGGACTACACCCGCAATACACTGGACTTGAGCGCCGTAGCGGCGTTAAAGCATATGAGCCATCTGCCGGTCATTGTGGATCCCAGTCACGGCACCGGCAAATGGCGGCTGGTCTGCCCCATGTCCCGGGCTGCCGTGGCCGCCGGCGCTGACGGGCTGATGATTGAGGTGCATCCTGATCCGGACCGGGCCCTGTCCGACGGACAACAATCGTTGACTCCGGAAAATTTTGCCCAATTGATGCGGGAAGTGGCTGTCGTCGCGGCGGCTCTGGGACGTGAAGCCGTATAAAACCTATAAAATCAGAAGAAAACCCTGAATATAATGCGGGAGGAATTGCAATGACAGAAAAAACAGGACGTTTTGGCAAATACGGCGGGAGGTATGTACCGGAAACCGTCATGCCGGCTTTGGAGGAAGTAGAACGGAATTATATGAAATTTCGTGATGACCCGGAATTTCAGCAAGAACTGATCCATTATTTTAACACCTATGTGGGACGGCCTTCTCTTTTGTACCATGCCAAGCGTTTGACGGAGCATTACGGCCAAGCGGAAATTTATCTAAAACGGGAAGACTTGATGCACACCGGCTCTCATAAACTGAACAACACCATTGGCCAGGCTTTATTGGCCGTCCGGATGGGGAAAAAGCGGATTATCGCCGAAACCGGCGCCGGGCAGCACGGGGTGGCGACCGCGACGGTAGCGGCGCTGTTCGGCCTGAGATGCTGCGTTTATATGGGCCAGGAAGATGTGGAACGTCAGGAACTCAACGTGTTTCGGATGCGGTTGATGGGTGCGGAAGTGGTTCCCGTCAACAGCGGCACCTGTACGCTGAAAGATGCAACCACGGAGGCGTTCCGCGACTGGGTGACCAATATCCGCGACACCCATTATATTATTGGCTCGGTTATGGGTCCCCATCCCTATCCGATGATGGTTCGTGACTTCCAGTCGGTGATTGGCCGGGAAACTAAAGGGCAAATGCAAAAAGAAACCGGCGGCCTGCCGGACTATATCGTGGCTTGCGTCGGCGGCGGCAGCAACTCCATGGGGATTTTTCATCCCTTCCACCAAGATGCCTCCGTGAAAAAAATCGGGGTTGAAGCGGCCGGTAAAGGCCTGAAATCAGGTCAGCACTGCGCCAGTCTGACGCTGGGAAGACCCGGCGTACTCCATGGAATGTACTCCTACCTGCTGCAGAGCGGCGAAGGCCAGGTTACACCGGCCTACTCGATTTCCGCCGGACTGGATTATCCTGGCGTCGGTCCGGAACATTCGTATTTTAAAGATGCCGGCATCGCTGAATACAAAGCAGTCACGGATGAAGAAGCGCTGGCGGCTTTCAGCCGTCTGGCCCAGCTGGAAGGGATTATCCCGGCGCTGGAAAGTTCTCACGCGCTGGCTCATCTGGAATATTTGATGCCGACGACCAAGCCAGGGGAAAAAGTGGTGGTTTGCTTGTCCGGACGGGGAGATAAAGACGTGCAGATGGTTGCAGGGATAATGGAGGGAAAAACATGTCACGCATAACAAGAACATTACAAAACCTGAAAAAAAACGGTAAAAAAGGCTTGATCGTTTATATAACCGGCGGCTATCCCGATATGAACACAACCTTTCAGGCAGTGCAGGCGGCCGCCAAAGCGGGAGCGGATGTGGTGGAAATCGGTATTCCCTTCTCAGACCCGATGGCCGATGGCCCGGTGATTCAGAAAGCGGCCTCGGCGGCATTAGAAGCCGGCGCCAGTGTGGAGACTATTATTACCACCGTAAAATATCTGCGGCAATATACGGAAGTTCCGTTGGCGCTGATGACGTATTTCAATCCGGTATTGCAGGCGGGCATGGAGAATTTCATCCGCTCCTCCTTACTGGCGGGAGTGGACGGCCTGATCGTTCCCGATCTGCCGCTGGAAGAAAATGCGGTATTGGCCGAACCCTGCGAGCAGGAGGGAATGGACCTGATTTCCTTCATTGCCCCGACGACGACGGCGGAACGGCTGGAACCGCTTTGCTGTCAGGGCAGCGGCTTTATCTACTGCATTTCCAATACCGGCGTCACCGGCGCCAAGGAAGTGGATTACAGCGCGCTGGAGCCGCTGATCGGCGCGGCGCGAAAATACACCGATCTGCCGATTGCGATTGGCTTCGGGGTCAGTTCTCCCGCCGCCGCCGCTGAGGCCGTGCGTTGCGCCGATGCCGTGATTGTGGGCAGCGCCGTCATGCAGAAATTGATGGATGAAGGCGTGGAAGGCATGGAGACCTTTATAGCTGAGCTGCGCGCCGCGATAGACCGGGCGCAGTAAAGACCACTATATAAAGGAAATGAGGTAATCAACCATGTCCATCACCCCTGATTTTTCAGAGTTTAGCCGGCTGGCGGAAAAATACAACTTAATTCCCTTGACGCTGAACCTGGCCACAGATACGGAAACCCCTGTCTCACTGTACCAGAAACTGGTGGGCGACAGCACGGGATTCATGCTGGAAAGCGCTGAATCAGGCAAGAATTTTGGTCGCTATTCCTTTATCGGAGCCCAGCCCTTTGCCCTGTTTACGGCCCGGGGCCGCGGTGTGGAGATCACGATTGACGGTGAAACGGTGCTGGAAAAAGGAGCACCGCTGGAGGTGCTGCGAACCGTAATCGCCCGGTTTCAGGCTGCGCCGGTCAGCGAATTACCGCTGGCTTCCGGCGGTGCGGTCGGTTATTTCGCCTATGATCTCATCGGTACCTTTGAACGGGTGCGGGGGCACCGGATTCCCGAGGACTTGCTGCTTTGTCAGATGTTGTTTTGTCAGGTGCTGGTGATTATGGACCATCTGACTCATACCAGCCGGTTGGTAGTACTGGCCCGGATTCAGCCGGGTCAACCGCTGGAACAGGCCTATCAAAACGCCACGGCGTTGCTGCAGGCGACCAAAAACCGTCTGGAAACCGTCGCGATACCGGCCAACGGTTTGGAAATGGCCCAAAATCACCGGGAACGGATTCGCTACAACGTTACCAAGGAAGAATTTATGGCCCGGGTGAAAAAAGCCCAGGAACATATCCGGGCGGGCGATATTTTTCAGGTGGTTCCCTCCCAGCCCTTTAACATTGAGTTAGATTGCAGTCCCTTTACCCTGTATCGGCGTCTGCGCCGGGTAAATCCGTCGCCGTATATGTTCTATCTGAATTTCGGTGCGCGGCAGATCGTGGGGGCTTCGCCGGAAATGCTGGTCAAGCTGGATAAGGGCAAAGTGTACACCCGGCCCATCGCCGGAACCCGGCCCCGGGGAAAAGACACCGCCGAGGATGAACTACTGGCGGCGGAACTGCTGGCGGATGAAAAAGAACGGGCGGAACACACCATGCTGGTGGATCTGGGCCGCAATGACCTGGGCAGGGTCAGCGTACCGGGAACGGTTCAGGTGGAAAAGTATATGCAGGTGGAAAATTTTTCGCATGTTATGCACATTATTTCCGATGTCAGCGGCAGCATCCGACCGGACGTGGACGCCATTGACGCGCTGCAAGCCTGTTTTCCCGCCGGTACCGTCAGCGGTGCGCCCAAAGTGCGGGCCATGGAAATTATTCAGGATCTGGAGCAGCGCAACCGGGGAATCTACGCCGGTGCGGTGGGGTACCTGGATTTTAACGGCACCATGGACACTTGCATTGCCATCCGGACCATGGTGGTGGACGGCCAGGAAGCCACCGTGCAGGCCGGCGGCGGTGTTGTTTACGACTCGGACCCGGAACGGGAATATTATGAAACCATGCATAAAGCGGAAGCTTTGCTGAAAGTGGTGGCGGGAGGCGGTGAAGCCTAATGATAGTGATGATTGATAATTACGACTCCTTTACCTATAACTTATACCAGTATGTTGCCTCCTTAGGGCAGGAAATGACTGTGGTCCGGAACGATGCGGCCACCGCCGACGATATCGCCGCTATGAACTGCCGGGGAATCATTATTTCACCGGGACCGGGAACGCCGGACGAAGCGGGAATTAGCCGCGAAGTGGTGGAAAAACTCGGTAAGACAGTGCCGGTGCTGGGGGTTTGTCTGGGGCATCAGGTGATTGGCGAACTGTTCGGCTGCCGGGTGATCCGGGCGGCGGAACCGGTGCACGGAAAAACGTCGCGGATCAAACATGACGGCAGCGGGCTTTACCAGGGACTGCCGCAGTCTTTTGTGGCCGGACGCTATCACTCGCTAATCATTGATCCGGCTAGTCTGCCGGAGTGCCTGGAAACGACGGCGATAACGGCGGAGGGGGAAATCATCATGGGGGTCCGCCATAAACAATACCCCATTGAGGGAGTACAGTTTCATCCAGAATCCGTATTGACCGCGGATGGAATGAAGCTGTTGAAAAATTTTGTTTGCCGCTGCGGCTGATCCGGAAAAAAACTGTGAACGGGGCTTGAAACAAGAAGGAGTTTCCGCATACTTGCGGAAATAATACTAAGAAAAACTATTGAGTTGAATAGTAAAAAGGAGGGGTATTCATGTGTGATTGCCATACGATTATGGCGATTGTCCAGGAACAACGAATGGAAACTGCGGTCAAAGTGCAGGATGTATTGACCAGGTATGGTTGTTATATTCGGGTTCGATTGGGATTACATGATTCAGCCATCAATGAATGCAGCAACACCGGCATTATTTTGCTGCAATTATGTGGCAATGACGCCCCGATACAAGATATAGAGAAAGAACTGGCGGCGATTCCCAACGTGAGAGTCAAGTACATGACTCTGGAGGCATAGTCGTGTGCAGACAGGCGCGGAAAATCCGCGTCTGTGTTTTTTTATAGGAGACAAATCCGGTGAAATCCCGGTTGTTGCCTGGCTTTATTGACAAGGTGTGCAAAGAAATATATACTTTGAAACAGTGTAGTGTATCATTGAATACTTCCGGGAGGTATCATAAACATGGCGAAAGTGTATTTTGTTCCTTTAGCGGATGGTTCTGACATGGAATGCCAGGCAAAAGCCATGGGCAGGATATTTGACGCGGCAGGAACGGCGTCAGTATTGGCCAAGGGAGATTTTGTCGCCATCAAACTGCATGTGGGTGAACGCAAGAATACGACTCATGTGAAACCGGCGCTGATTAAAGCGTTGGTGGACCGTGCGAATCAAAAGGGCGCGGTGCCGTTTCTCACGGAAACCTCTACACTGTATAAGGGGGAACGGGAGAACGCGGTGAAACATATTATGCATGCGCACCGCCATGGCTTTGGGATTGACCAGGTGGGCGCGCCGTTTATCATGGCTGACGGTCTCAGCGGCAATACCGAATATGAGGTGGCGATTCCCGGCGAATTGCATAAGAGCGTAAAAGTGGCCCGGGAAGTGGTTACCGCGGATGCGTTGCTGGTGGTATCCCATCCGACCGGTCACCCGGCGGCGGGATTGGGCGCCTGTATTAAAAACATGGGGATGGGTCTGGCCAGCCGGATGGGAAAAATGCGGCAGCACTCGGCGATGATGCCGGAGGTTGACATCAACAAGTGTACGTTTTGCAGTAAATGCATCAAATGGTGTCCGGAATCCGCAATTGTTGAGCAAAATGGCAAAGCGTTGATTCAAAAGGAAAAATGCATTGGCTGTGGCGAATGTCTGGCCGTATGCCGTTTTGACGCCGTAAAATACGACTGGAACGCTGAGTCCGGGTATATGCAGCGCAGCATGACAGAACATGCTTTTGGCGCCATCAAGGATAAGGTGGGGAAATGTTTCTATTTCAACGTGCTGGTGGATATGACCAAGGATTGCGACTGCTTTAGCGTGAAACAGGAAAAATTCATTCCGGATATTGGCATTTTGGCGTCAGATGATCCGGTGGCCGTCGATATGGCTACTTTGGACCTGACAGCCAAAGCCCATGGGAAAACTTTAGCAGAGATGGCGTATGCCCATCATGACGCCATGGTACAGATTGATCAGGGCGTCCGTATCGGCATGGGCTCCCGCGAATACGAGCTGATTTGTGTCAAATAACCGGTACCGGACAAAATGAGGGAAATGTGATGAAGACCAACGCGGCCCGTCTTCTGGACGGGCTGAAAATTACTTACGAGTTGCGTGAATATCCGGTAGATATTGACGATCTTGGCGCGGAAAACGTGGCGGCAAAAGTGGGAATGCCGCTGGAACAGGTCTTTAAGACACTGGTGACGAGGGGCGATAAAACTGGCGTTTTAATGGCCTGTATCCCCGGCGCCGCCGAACTGGACCTGAAGGCGTTAGCGGTAATCAGCGGCAATAAAAAAGTGGAAATGGTGCCGCTAAAAGAGGTGCAAGGTTTGACAGGGTATTTGCGGGGCGGCGTTTCACCGCTGGGGGCCAAGAAAAAGTATCCGGTGTATATTGACAGCAGCGCTGCCAAGCATGAGCGCATTGCGGTCAGCGCCGGCATCCGTGGCTGTCAATTGCTTTTGGAGCCAGACTCGCTGGCGCAGGCGGCGGGTGCCGTATTGGCGATAATCTCGCGTGGTAAAGTATAGACTTTTCACGACGCGAATCAATATTTTAGATGTTTTCCAGGAGGTTTGCAATGATTGCCATTCATAATAACATTCAACAAATGATGCCTCATTGCCGCTTGGCCTATTCGTTAATCAAACAGATTGCCATCAGAGGCGCACAGCCGGCGCTGACTCAGGAATTCCTGAAACTGCAGGCGGAAGTGGCAGAGGCTTATAACCTGGATATGCTGCCGCAGCTTCCACGAGTTGCCGGTGTCCGGGCGATGTACAAAAAACTGAACTATGATCCGTCCCGTTACCGGCCGGCTTCGGAAGCGTTAGTTCGGCGGGTTCTGCAGAAAAAAGATTTTTATTACGTGAACAGCGCTGTGGATGTGAACAATTATTGTTCCGTTAAATTTTTATTGCCTTTCGGCATGTATGATCAGGAAAAAATTGCTGGCGACATCGTTTACCAGCGTTCGGCGGAAGGAATTTACATCAACATTGCCGGCAAAGAAGTGTCAACGGACGGGAAACCGTTTTTGACGGATGAAATGGGTGTGTTTGGCAATCCGACTTCCGACTCACGGCGCACCGCGGTCACGCTGACCACCAAAGATGTACTGACGGTAATTTATGCGGATGAAAACGTCAGCGATGAAGAACTGCAGTCCATTCTCGATTACTCGATTCAGATGATTACCTGCTATAATGGCGGTGTATTAAAAGAAAAAGGCATTGTATCTGCATAAGAAAAGGAGAAACGTTATCATGCATTATGTTAGTACTCGCGGAGAAAAAACCGATATTTTCGCCGCTGCCGCTATCGTTCAGGGCATTGCCGCTGACGGTGGATTATTCATTCCCACTGAAATACCGGCTTTTTCCCTGGATGAACTAAAGAGCTTGGCGCCGCTCTCGTATCAAGAAAGGGCCATTCGGCTGCTGGGCCTGTTTTTGACCGATTATACCCCGGAAGAAATTACCGCTTGTGTAAAAGCTGCTTATAGCGCGGAAAAATTTGCCTCGTCAGCGGTTGCCCCCTTGAAAACATTGAAGGAAAAACTTCATGTGCTGGAATTATGGCATGGACCCACCAGCGCTTTTAAGGATATGGCGCTGCAACTGTTGCCCCGGTTGCTATCTACTGCCTTAAAAAAGACTGGTGAAAAATCAGAAATTGTGATTTTGGTGGCCACCTCGGGTGATACCGGCAAAGCAGCCCTGGAAGGCTTTAAAGATGTGGATCAGATCCGGGTGCTGGTTTTTTATCCGGCCAAAGGAGTCAGTGAGATTCAACGCCTGCAGATGGTTACGCAAGAAGGTGGCAATGTGACCGTAGCTGCTGTTTTGGGGAATTTCGATGATACGCAAACCGGCGTAAAAAAGATTTTTACCGACAAGAAGTTTCAGGAACTGCTGGCTGGAGAAGGCTATAAATTATCTTCGGCCAATTCCATTAACTGGGGACGCCTGGTTCCCCAGATTGTGTACTATTTCAGCGCTTACGCCGATTTGCTGGCGGCCAATCAGATTCAGGCGGGAGAAAAAGTAAACTTTGTCGTTCCGACGGGAAATTTCGGCAATATTCTAGCGGGATATTATGCGAAATGCATGGGATTGCCGGTCAACCGCCTGATTTGTGCATCCAACAGCAATAATGTTCTGGCGGATTTCCTGCAAACAGGAACTTATGATAAACGTCGGGAATTTTACAAAACTCTGTCACCGTCCATGGATATTGTAATATCCAGCAATCTGGAGCGGCTGTTATACTTGGTGAGCGGTCAAAACGCAAAAAAAGTGGCTGCCTGGATGAATGAGCTGAATACGCAGGGTGTTTATGAGGTAGATCCGGATACACTGGCTAAAATTCAAGAAACCTTCTCCGCCGAATGGGTGAATGACGAAGGCACGCTGGATACCATTGGCCGGGTTTATCAGGAAACCGGCTATGTGGTTGACACGCATACGGCGGTAGCCTGGCAGGCGGCGGAAAAATACCGGCAGGCAACGGCGGATGGCGCGCAGTGCGTTATAGTCTCCACTGCCAGCCCGTTTAAATTTAACGCCAGCGTGTTATCAGCATTGACCAAACCGGATGAAAAAGAACTTACGGCTCTTTCTGAATTTGAAATTTTGCGCCGCCTGAGCACTTTTACGAAGTGGCCGGTTCCGACGGCTTTGGCGGAGTTAGAAAATAAAGAGATTCGCCATACGGCAGTGTTTCCGGTGTCCGGAATGCCGGCAGCGGTCCGGGCTTGTCTGAACATGGATCTGGAATGAATACCACGGTCGTAAAAACAAGAAAATAATTATATTAACATCGGTATAGGCGAAATAAATAGTTGTAGCAGCTGCAGATGAAGGCGGTAGTTCTGTTGATGAACAAACGCCTTCGTCTTTTTGTTTGAGAAATTCGGCAGTAATAATTTCTTTTCTATTGACGTGCCATGGAACACGAA
>DATMYQ010000133.1:0-20841 GCA_035560935.1 Patescibacteria group bacterium
ATACAGGATAGAACTATTGCTAAGTGTCCCTTTTTTATCAGAACAGACTGAGGATATTTAATGATTTTCTGAAGATGCCAGAGGAAAATCATCAAATATTTCGGCAGACACTGTGTTGAAAGCAGATAAAGGATAAGGAGAATAAATAATGAAAGTATTGGTTACCGGGGGTAAAGGGCAGTTGGGGCGGGCTTTCGCTCAGATTGGTGCTGAGTATAGGCATCAATGGGAATATTACGACATTGAGGAGATGGACATTACCCGGGCGAAGGATGTTTTCGCCGCAGTGGAGCAACTGAAGCCGGATGCTGTTATTCACGGTGCTGCCTATACGCAGGTGGATAAGGCTGAAACCGACATCGATGGTGCATACCGGGTTAATGTGATCGGTACGCAAAATATTGCCGCTGCCTGTCTGAAGTTTAACGTCAAGATGGTATATGTCAGCACGGACTATGTATTTGACGGCATGAAACAACAACCGTATACAGAATTTGATCCGGTGAATCCACTGAGTGTTTACGGTAAAACCAAACTGGAAGGCGAACGGCTGGCAGCGCGGATATGTCCGCGTCTGTTTATTGCCCGGACCGCCTGGCTGTATGGTGAAGGAAACAACTTTGTCAAAACTATGCTGCGGTTAGCTGGAGAAAGAGAGTATCTGACTGTTGTCAGCGATCAGACGGGTACCCCAACCTATGCCGTGGATCTAGCCAGGGGAATTCTCAGCATTTTGGAAACGGAAGCTTATGGAACTTATCATATGACGAACCAGGGGCAAAGCACCTGGTATGATTTTGCCCGGGAAATATTCCGGCAAACTGGAATTTCCAAGGAAGTGCGTCCGTTGCGGACAGAGGAATATCCGGTACCAGCCAAACGGCCCCAACACTCTATTCTGCGGAACTATATGCTGGAACTGACTGTTGGTGATTCCTTCCGGCCATGGGAAGAAGCCTTGTCTGAATATATCCGGACTTTAGACTAAGGAACCGGTTCCGCGGGAATCCATTTTTCCTACGCATTCGCTGGCTGGAATAAGGTTTAACGGTACGGAGCGAGTTCTGCATATACATTTCCAGAAAAATTTGATACAATGACTAGTATCGAAAACCCGCTCTAAAGTCAGGTGAGCGCGCATTGGGTCCAGGTTTTGTATGGAGGGAGTCAATGTTTGACAAAGGGAGATTGATTGTGGATACTGCAGACGACACCCGGAACCACGGTTTAGATATAGCGAGGGCTTTAGCGATTGCCATGGTCCTAATGTCGCACAGCATCTATTTGTTTTCTTTCGAATCCGGCGTGTTTACCAACCGGTACTGGGGATTTGAGATTTTCGGATATTTTGGCGTGGAACTTTTTTTTGTGCTTAGCGGCTTTCTTATCGGCGGTATATTGCTGCGGCTCTTTACAGGTGACTTTGATGGGCTGGAGCATTGGAAGAGAAAACTGGTTAATTTTTATTTGCGGCGCTGGTTTCGTACGTTGCCCCTTTATTATGCCATATTATTTTTCAATGTTTTTTTCTGGGAGGCTATGTCTTTCTGGGACTTTGTCGCTGAAGGGAGGCAGGTTTCCTGGCATTATATTTTTTTTCTCCAGAATTGCGGAATCACTAACGGGCTCTTTTTTCCGGAATCATGGAGCCTGGCGGTGGAAGAGTGGTTTTACCTTCTGTGGCCCTTAGTGCTTATTGGCAGTCTGGCCGGGAGCAGTAAAGGCGGGAGAAACCCGCAGACGTCGGTGGGCTATATCATCGCCGGGTCTGTCGTCGCGGTAGTGTTGTTCCGCTTAGTGACAGTGATGAGCGGAGATGTCTCTTTTGATCAGGGCATTCGCAAAAACACCTTTTTGCGGCTGGATTCCCTGGCGGTAGGCGTGCTTTTGGCCTATTGCCGCATGTATAAGGCGGCAACATTTCAGCGTCTGGCGGGCAGGGACTTTGGCCTGGCAGCAGTTCTGGTTCTGGTGGCGGTGGCTGGCTGGTTTTGGCAGGTTGGCTGGCCGGGCTGGGATAAAAGTCTGCTGGCACGCACGCTGATGCTGGATATTGTGTCGGTGTCGTTTGCTTTTATTATTGCATACCTCTATCAGCAGCGGTTTACTCGTATTAAGGTTTTTGCATTGTTGAGCCGTTTGGCTTATTCTATGTATTTAGTTCATTTGCCGGTTATTATTTATTTGTCGTACTGGTCGTCACGGCTGGATAATCCGCTCATGGCACCAGTCCTTTGGGGAGTGGCGGCGATTGTCATATGGGGTATTTGCCGGCTCATTTACTGTTATTTTGAAAAACCGATCATGGATTTACGGCCTGCTGCCTATCCGGAAAAGTCCGGTATTGCCGGTGGAACGTTCCTTCCTTTCATGGAAACTGTGAATGAAAGAGAGGATAAATAAGGTTTATCAAAACATATGACAGATGCTGGTGGTCAGGAAGCCAATGTATGGAAAGGATCATGTGCGGCGTGAATGATAATATAGATATTTCGATCGTAATTCCCTGTAAAAATGGGGAAAAGAAAATTAAGGAAAACTTGACGGCGATTTTTTCCCAAAAAACTCAGTATGCATTTGAAGTGATTATTGTTGATTCCGGATCAAATGACAACACATTACGCATTGTGCGTGATTTTCCGGTCCGCTTATATCAAATTCCTCCGACGGAATTTGGCCATGGGCGAACCCGGGCGTGGGCCGGGCAACAGGCTTTGGGGCGCTATGTTGTGTATATTACTCAGGATGCGGTACCCGCCAGCGAAAGCTGGCTGGAGAAGCTGGTGGAGCCCTTTTTGTTAGACGAATCGATCATGGGAGTTTTCGGTATTCATTATCCTTATCCGGACTGCAATCCTTTCGACACCCGCGATCTTAAACGTCATTTTCAGAACTTTGGTCAGGATGTTTTGATTCAATGTCTTGATGAGCCGGAAAGATATGGCGAAGATGTGGCATACCGCCAGTGGCTGGGATTTTTTTCTGATAACAATGCCTGTGTGCGGAAAACGGCGTTTGACCGTTATCCTTACCCGGACGTAAATTTTGCGGAAGATCAGGTATGGGCGAAAATGATTCTGGAAGCGGGATATAAAAAGGCATATACGCCGTATGCGCCGGTATATCATTCCCATAATTACCAGCCTTACGAATATTTTGATCGCGCCTTTGATGAATTTCAGGCATTATACCATATTTATCAATATCGACCGTTTGTCTCATTTCATTCACTTTGTCGCTTTATTTGCGCCGTGTTTTGGACTGATGTACGCTATCTGCGTTCACTGCCGATGCGCCGCAGTGAAAAATTGCGTTGGGCGAAGTTCAGTTTTTTGAAAAATATTTATCGCTTTTGGGGGGCTTATCGTGGTGGCGAGGCGGCCTGTCGGCGGTATCGCTAATTCATTATATGTTAATTGGAGTTGAGCTATTTGAAGCGGTTAGTCCGTTCTTTGCGTAAATTTGGGGAACTTTACAGGGTCACGCGAAAGGCATATGGTCTTTTGCGTGAAAAAGGACTTCATCATATTCAGCATCGTTTGGATGCGGTAGAGCAGCAAGATGATTTCTGGGCACAGTATGGTTTTATTATGAGCAATGACTGTGACGGCTCAGAAACGGAAAAGAATCATAACCAGCTCGTGTTGCCGGCAAACGGAAAACTGGTAATAAACTGGGCCTTGCCGGCATTAGGCCCCGGGTCGGGCGGTCATCTTAATATCTTGCGCTTGGTCAAATATCTGGAAACTTTTGGTCACCAAAATTGCCTCTATTTTGTTCATCCGCCAGAATACCGCGGCATTGATGAAGACGATTTGCGGAAAGCGGTCAAAGCGTTTTATGATATTGAACTAAAAACAACGCGGCTGATTTGTGGCGGTGACGAGATTATGGATTCGCATGCCACGCTTGCCTCTTCCTGGCAGACCGCTTATTTTGTGAGAAGGTTTAGCCGTACAGTAAAAAAGTTTTATTTTATCCAGGACTTTGAACCGTATTTTTTCCCACGGGGCGGCTTGTATCATCTAGCGGCCAATACTTACAATTTCGGGTTTCATGGCATTACGGCCGGTGGTTGGTTGGCTGACAAGCTGCAGCGGGAGTTTGGTATGCCTTGTGACTCCATCGGATTCGCTTATGAGGCCGATCTCTACCAAAAAGTACCGATGCCGCAGTGCAGTTCAAAACCGAAAGTGCTCTACTATGCCCGGCCGACGACGGAACGGCGGGCCTTTGAAATTGCAGTGCTGGCCTTATACTTGCTCAAACAGAGGTTGCCGGAGGCAGAGGTGCATTTTGTGGGCGGCGACACATCTTCCTACCAGTTGCCGTTCGAGGTGGCGCAAAATTATGGCAGCGTTTCTTTGCAGCAACTGCCGGAAATTTATTCTTCGGTAGATGTTGCTTTAGTATTGTCAGCGACGAACCTTTCATTGCTGCCGCTGGAAATACTGGCTTGCGGTACGCCGGTGGTTATGAATCGGGGCGGAAACACCGAATGGCTGGGAGAACATTTTGTTTTTGCCGACTTCAGTCCGGAGGCCATCGCTGATGCTTTGGAACAATATTTGACGAATGCCGGATTGCGGCAACAAATGATTTTAGCCAGCCAGGATATGCTGGCCCGGCTTTCCTGGGAAGAGGAAGCACGGAAAGTGGAAGATATTATCAAGCGACAAACTGCTAAATAAAAAATAGAAAAATCTGTTTACTATGCAACCGTCAGGGGGAAAAAGTGCCCATGATCTCCATATACGATTATCTTTTCCGCAAAAAGAAACAACAGTATATTTCCCAGTCCCAACAGAAAATGACACCGCATTCCGTGGCGGTTGTTTTGCATATGTATTACCCGGATTTGTGGAGCGAGATCAGGGATTATTTGGACAACATTCCGGAGCCTTTTGACTTGCATGTAACTATTTCAGAAAAAGTCCGGTTGCGGGATTTACGAAAAATTGTTGAATTCAATCCAGATTCGATATTTTATCAATTTATCAACCGTGGGCGCGATATTGCCCCTTTTTTGCAGTTGATGCATTTGCCGGTCTGGGACAAATATAAAGCGGTGTGCAAGATTCACACGAAAAAATCGCCGCACATTCACGCCGGTCTCAACTGGAATTATCCTAATGGCACCGAATGGCGGAAAGTACTATATGGCGAGCTCTTGGGCAGCCGCGAGCAGATCCGGACGGTTTTGAATGTTTTTCATCAAAACACTTCGGTGGGGCTGATTGCTCCGCAGGGTAATCTGTTTGAGTATGGTGAGTTTGTCGGCGCCAACCGGCAAAATATCATGTCGGTGCAAGAACAAATCGGGATACGGGAAGCGGATCTTTGTGATTTCTGCGCCGGCAGCATGTTCTGGTTTCGACCGGAATCACTGGGCCTGTTGCGTGCCGCGAAACTTGGCATGGACGATTTTCCGCCGGAGCAAGGCAACATTGATGGAACGTTGGCGCATGCGATAGAACGTTTGTTTACGGCTTGCGTCCGGAAGAAAGGATATCGTGTCATCACAACGGCGGAACTGAATCAGGGATCACAGATGTAAGCGAGGTATTTAATGAAGCATTTAATCATGGGTGGTAGGGGTTTTCTGGGAAACAACATCGCGGCGGCTCTGGCGCGGACCGGAGAGGAAGTTATCATATTTGATAAAAACTGCCCTGCGGAGGGCGACTCGGCGATTCAGTATGTTGCAGGCGATTTTTCTCAGTTGCAGTGTTGCACGGATATTTTCAATCATGTTGATATTTTATGGCATCTCATTTCAACAACGGTGCCGGGAATTGCCGACCAGAATCCGGCCTACGATATGGAAACCAATGTGATTCATACGATCCGTTTATTGGATTTGGCGGTAAAACATAAGATAAAAAAAGTCATCTTCTTTTCCTCCGGCGGCACTGTTTACGGGATACCTCAACATTTGCCCATCGGGGAAAAACATCCTACAGATCCCATTTCATCTTATGGAATCCATAAGTTGACTATTGAGAAATTTTTGTTTTTATATCACCAAAAATATGATATGGACTATGTTATCGCCCGCGTTTCCAATCCTTATGGCAAAGGCCAGATTAACCGTTTGGGACAGGGAGTAATCCCAACATTTTACCATAAAATACTGGCTGGCGAAGAAATCGAGATCTGGGGCGACGGGAAAAATATCCGCGATTACATTTATATTGACGACCTAGTTGAAGCGGCGCTATTGCTGGCCGCGAATACGGAAAAACACAAAGTTTTCAATGTTGGCAGCGGGGTTGGCTGCGATTTATTGCAATTGAGCCGAATTATCGCCGACTGCCTGGATAAAGAGGTTTCAATTCGGTTATTGCCCAGTCGGGGATGTGATGTGCCAGCCAATGTGCTGGATATTTCCCGCATACGGGAGGTAACTGGCTGGACGCCACGTACATCGCTGGAAGACGGGATCAGGAAATGGATCAGCGAAGTGGCGAATATTGTGTAAGCTTGCAGATGGTGTTAAGAAAAGTGAGAGGTGCTTTTTTGATATACCCAAAGCATGTTTTTGGTGCGGGAGAATGTTCGTAAAATGTAGAAACAAGCCTGATTGACCGCTTGTTTGTGGGCAGTATGGTTGGCGGATATTTTTTCGCTAAGATTCTGCACGAAAGGAACCAATAAGCGATGTTTTCAGTTTTCACAGATTTTCTTTATCGCATGATCCATAAAAAATGTTCAGGTTATATATGGGATAAGTATGTTCATGGACGCCACGAAAAAAATGGCCGCTATCGTTACCGGAATTCTTTGCGACCAGTGAAGAATCTGCGGCGGCGGAGCCTGAACGGCTTGTGGGAATGCACGGACGGTGATCCCTATTTTGAAATAAATGGCGAAATGCCGGCAGGCAAAACACTGCTTTCCTGGATCGGAGGTACGGCTGGCGGAGAACCGTTCAGTGTGAAGCTTTATGCCGATTATGGCGATGGCTTTCAGGAAACGGATGCCATTTTGCTGCCGGCGGTTTTGACAGACAACCGGGAACGGTACAGCGCGTTGGTTCATTTTACCACCCCAGTCAAAGCGCTGCGTCTTGATCCTGGCGAGGAACGCCGGCGACTGGTATTCAAGGATTTTTGCATGTACCGGATGAATTCACCGGAGTCTGTACCGAGACCGTTGTCTGCCGTGTTGCAGCCACAACAATATTTGCGGCAATTAAGCCCTTGGCAGTGGGAACGTACAGACACTGATCCTTATTTTGAACTGGCCGGCGAAATGCCGGGGGGATATACTCTGTTTGTCTGGTCGGGCGGCAGGGCGGGCGATGAGGTCTTTAAGGTCAAACTTTATGTCGACTACGGGGACGGTTTTACCGAAGAGGATACTGTTATGCTGGCCCGGATTGCGGAGAATCCGGTTTGCCGCTATAGCGCGGTAGTCTATTTTCGTCGGGAAGTGCATAAGCTGCGTGTTGATCCGGGTGAAGAACGCGGATTATTTTCGTTGGACGATTTTCATATGTATTCTATCAGTGGGCAGGACGCACTGATTTGTGCCGCCGGTAACTATTGCCAGCGGTCGGAAGCGCAGGAAATGGTGTCACTGATAAAAATGTGGCGGAGTTGGAAAAAGGACGGTATCAGCGGGGTTTGGAGCCAGCTGCACAAAGCAGTGCTGTATTCTGATTCGCCCACTGCTGCGTATCAACTGGGGCTGAAACAGCTGTCTTGGTGGGATAGAATCAGCAAGCGGCGCTCGGTTTGCCGCTTGGTTTACCAACCGTTGGTTTCGGTGGTTGTGCCGGTATACAATGTGGAAGAACGCTGGCTGCGTCGCTGTATTGATTCCGTCCGGCGGCAAATATATCCACACTGGGAGTTGTGTCTGGTCGACGACCATTCGACGCGGGCGCACATTCGACCGGTGCTGGAGGCGTATGCTGCTGCCGACTGTCGAATCAAAGTGCGGTTTCGTGATACCAATGGGCATATTTCCGTGTCGACAAATTCGGCATTGGATTTAGTGTCAGGAGAATATACCGCTTTTCTTGATCATGATGACGAACTGGCACTGGACGCGCTGGCGGAAATGGTGAGGTTGCTGAACCGGCATCCCGATGCTGATGTGGTTTACAGCGACGAAGATAAAATGGATGTGGATGATTTTCGGCATTCGCCGCACTTCAAACCGCAGTGGTCTCCCGATAATTTACTGTCGCATATGTACACTTGCCACTTGGGTATGTACCGGACATCGCTGGTGCGGGAAATTGGCGGATTACGCACCGGATTTGAAGGCAGTCAGGATTATGATATGGTGTTGCGGCTGACGGAGCGCACCAGGAATGTTTACCATGTGGGGAAAGTGCTTTACCACTGGCGTACTTTGCCGGAATCCACCGCACACAGCGGTAATTCGAAAAATTATGCGGTCATTGCCGGAGAGAAAGCGTTACAGGAGGCTTTGGTGAGGCGAGGTGAAGGGGCATGGGCGGAAACTGTCAATTGTGGACTGTATCGAACCCATTATCCGCTGCCGCCGCTGTCGCCACGCATTTCAATCATTCTGACGGAATACGAAGGGGGAAGCGGACTTAATCGTTGCCTGACCGCGATATTTCAGCATACCGTGTATCCGGATTTTGAAATCATTGCGGTGGATCCCGGAAATGATCCGGAAATCTCGTCGTTGCTTACTGAATGGAAACATCGATCTGGTGCAGCGTTTACCGTGCTGGCGGCGGACTTGGCTACCGGGGCGGGCAACCGGGTCAACCAGGCGGCGGTAGTGGCGCAGGGGGAGCTGCTGCTGCTGCTAAACGGCGGTAATGCGAATCTGAAATCTGACTGGCTGGAGGAAATGGCTGGTTATGCACTGCGGCCAAGTATTGGCGCTGTTGGTGCCAAGGTGATTGATACGGAACATAATATTGTGCATGCCGGCATAGTCCTGGGTGCTAAGGACAGGCTGTATTATCCTTACCGGGGCTGGAGCAACGGCCAATATGGTTATATGGGGCGTCTGTACACCATCGCGAATTATTCGGCTGTCAGTGCCGCGTGCCTGATGGTGAAAAAAGTGTTGTTTCAACAGGTAGGAGGCTTTCATGAAATGTTGGAGATGCCATTGGCCGAGGTCGATTTTTGCCTGAAATTAAAAGACAGCGGTCATTACCATGTCGTAGTGCCGTTTGTGGAACTGATGTTCCATCGGGAGCGGTCTGGCACCGCTGATTGCGGGAAAACGTCTATAGCAATGCTTCGTGAATATTGGGGGAACCGCATAGACGAAGATCCGCATTACAATCCGGAACTGATTGACCGGGAACAACTGGCCCAGTGAAGAAATATTACCGGCTACATTGCGGTGAGCGAGGCGGGAGCGAGGATGAAAGTCATAAACTGGGGTCAGTGTCTATTACGGTCCATCAGGCAACGTTTCCGCAAGAAATACTGCCCCGGATTACAGCCTGTTGCGGGTCTGAAACCTTTGAACACAGCGGACAATTGGGATCGAACCACTGTGGATCCACAGTTTTTGTTTTCCGATCCATTGCCGGAAGGCTGGGTACTGATTTCCTGGTGGGCGGCGAGCGGCAGAAATGTTCCAGTTTCTCTGCGGCTTTATGTTGACGCTGGTGCTGGCTTCACGGAAGAAAGGGTTAGTGTACTGGGAGTCGTAAAGGGAGATCGACGCGAATTTTATCAACGGGTGATCAATATTCCGGCGGGGAGCCGGAGCTGGCGTCTTGATCCTGGCGAGGATACTGGACCAATTTACCTTGCGGATTTTACCGTTGTCGCCATCTGTGCAGTGGAATCGCTGGGGCGTGCAGTCAAAAGTCTCTTAGACCAGAGGCCATCGATACGGTTGCTGGAGATTTGGCGCATTTGGAGGCGGAACGGAACGGCTGGTCTGTTGGAGAGGTGCCGACAGAGCGAGCTGCCCGCAATTCTTGCCTCGGGGTGGAATGAATGCTATAATCAAGCTTATACTGTTTTAGTTGCGCAACGGATGCAAGGCTTGTTGGACCGGAAACCGCCGCCCCGATGCTGTTATCGGCAGAAACGGCCCGGTTTCACTCTACTGTTGCTGCTTGATACGGTGGCGGCAGGGGCACTGGAAAGTTTTTTGGATGCGCTGAAATTACAAACCTACGTTAATTGGGAACTGTATATAGTCCTCGATTCTCCAACTTCTGAGACAAAAGCAATGCTGGACTGGCAGATCGGCAATGACGGACGAATTCGACTTTTGGACGGAGCTGTTTCCGAAGCGGACGGACTTAACCGGGCTTTGAAGCAGGCTTGTGGCCGTTATGCTGCCGTTTTACAGACTCGTTACCATCTGCTTCCGAATGCTTTGGAAGAAATGAATAATTATCTGGAAACTCATCCGGACGTCGATATGCTTTATAGCGATGAAGATTGGACGGATTTTGCCGGAAGACGGTATTTGCCGCATTTTAAACCGGACTGGGCGCCGGATACCTTTTTGTTACAGAATTTTATCGGACTTACGGGCGTTTACCGAACCGAATTACTCCGAAAATTGGGCGGTTTTCGCAGCAGCTCAGCCGAACTGGCCGCATATGACGCGGTGTTGCGGGTAGCAGAGAAAACCGACAAAATTCATCATATTTCTCAGGTTTTGTTCACCTGCTGTGGTCCGCAAAAAAATAAAACCATCAACGATTTGGCATCTGATGCGTCGGCCAATGGATGTTATCTGCAGGTGCTGCGCGAAGCGTTACAGCGCAGGGGAGAAGGCGGTCGGCTTATTTTTTCAAAACAACAGTGGCATATTTTGTATCCGGTGGATCCTCAGCCGCTGATATCCATTCTTATTCCAACCCGTGATCAGAGCGCATTATTGTCCTCTTGCTTGAGGTCACTGTTTGCGTTGACGACATATAAAAACTTTGAAGTCATCATTATTGACAACGGCAGCGCCGAAGAGCAAACGCGCCGGTTGCTGACCCGGTGGCGGCGGCGGCAGCCGGCGCGTTTGCGCGTCATTCGTGATGAATTGCCTTTTAATTATTCTCGCCTCAATAATTTGGGGTTTCAGAATTCGCGGGGGGACTTGCTGTTATTACTGAATAATGACGTGGAGATTGTCACTCCCGACTGGCTGGAACGCATGGCCGGGCAGGCATTGCGGGCCGAGATCGGCGCGGTAGGCGCAAAACTTCTTTATCCTGACCGGACTGTTCAACATGCCGGAATTATCATGGGGGTTGGCGGAATTGCCGTACATGGGCATCGACGGTTGCCTGAGGAAAGCGCTGGATATTTTGGTCAGTTGGGAATAACGACCAATTGTGCTGCGGTTACCGGTGCCTGCCTGATGGTGAAACGAGAGCTCTTTGCTTTACTGGGCGGTCTGGATGACCAACTGGCGGTGGCTTACAATGACATTGACTTTTGCCTGTGCCTGATGCGGCAGGGAAAACGCAATCTGGTGGAGAAAAGCGTTACACTGATTCATCATGAATCCGTTAGCCGGGGGCAGGATCTTTCCGCGGCAAAAGCGGCCAGGCTATCTGCAGAAGCGGCGATTATTCAGGCGCGTTGGCCGGAAATATTGCAGCATGACCCCTATTATAACCCTAATCTGACGCGCCGGCGGGAAGATTATTCGCTTGATATCAGCTAGCGATCAGATGGACCGCATGATTTAAGGGACGGAAAATGGTGGAGGCGATATTTTGTTGCGCTATTTGCAATTGTTTTACGAGTTTTTAATTGATGTATTCAAAAGCCGCAATATCATCATTGAATTGACTAAGAAGGACTTTCGGTCACGTTACCTGGGTTCTCAGCTGGGGATTTTATGGGCTTTTATTCAGCCAATGATGATGATTGCAATTTTTTGGTTTGTGTTTCAGGTGGGTTTTAAATCAACCCCCGTTGCCAATTTTCCGTTCATTCTTTGGCTGATGGCGGGTATCATTCCCTGGTTTTTCTTTTCTGAAAGCATCGCCAGTGCCACCGGGTCAATACAGGAGCACTCCTTTCTTGTAAAAAAAGTAGTCTTTCGGGTCAGTATTTTACCTATCGTCAAAATTCTGTCGGCGTTGGTGATTCATTTGTTTTTTGTCATGGTGCTGTTTGTTATGATGCTGGCATATGGATATATGCCTACCTTGTATATGTTACAGGTTCTTTATTATCTGATCGCGATGATCGTGTTGGTGTTGGGAATATCGTGGCTTACATCATCACTTATCGTATTTCTGCGTGATATTGGTCATGTCATAGGCGTGGTGTTGCAGTTTGGTTTCTGGCTGACGCCAATATTTTGGTCGATTGGCTACGTGCCGGAGCAATATCGTTTTTTGATCAAGCTTAATCCGGCTTTTTATATTATTGAAGGATATCGTAACAGTCTTATCTATGGACGGTGGTTCTGGGAGGACTGGCGTCTGACACTGTATTTTTGGGTGATAGCAGTGCTTTTTTTGTGTTTTGGAGCACTTTTATTCCGACGTTTGCGGCCGCATTTCGCTGACGTATTATAGAAAGAGGAAAGAAAAATGGACAGTAAGGAACTGGCAATTGATATTCAACAGTTGAGCAAAGTGTACCATATCTATAACAACCCGCGGGATCGCCTGAAACAAAGCCTGTCGCTGAACCGCAAAAAATATTACCATGAATTTTGGGCACTGAAGAACGTGTCATTTTCGGTTCAAAAAGGGGAAACCATTGGGATTATTGGACGTAACGGTTCGGGAAAAAGTACGCTGTTGCAAGTCATCGCCGGCATATTGACACCTTCTGCCGGCAGCGCGGCAGTTCATGGACGCATGGCGGCCCTGTTGGAGCTTGGCGCCGGCTTTAACCCGGAAATGACCGGACGCGAAAACGCTTATCTCAATGCAACACTGCTGGGTGTACCGCAAAACCAGATTGAGGAGCAGATGCCACGAATAGAAAAATTTGCCGAAATTGGTGATTTCATTGATCAACCCGTAAAATTGTATTCGTCCGGGATGTTTGTACGGTTGGCATTTGCCTGCGCGGTGAATGTAAATCCGGATATCCTTATTGTAGACGAAGCCCTTGCGGTGGGCGACCTGCAATTCCAGTTAAAATGCATTGAGAAAATGAAATCGTTTAAACGTCAGGGGAAAACGATACTGTTTGTCAGCCACGATACTTATTCCGTAAAAAATTTCTGTGACTCAGCTGTTTGGATGCGTGATGGTCAGGTTTATTTGCGTGGTGACGTAAATACCGTAACGCATGAATATGAAGAATTTATGAAACTGGGTGCCGCAGCGTATGAAGAAGACACACCTGTTCCGGCAACGGTGGCATCTGAAACGGAACCGAAGAAACATGTCGTCACGATTGAAAAAATACATTTTTGGGATGCAAATCATCACGAAAAAAAAGATTTTTGCTTTGGGGAAAGCTTGACAGTGGAAATCGAATATGTTTTGCATACACCACTTGACGGGATTGTGGGCGGAATTGCATTGTACGATAAAAACAATACATATATCTGTGGCCTCAATACCAAATTGGATCAGTGCCGGCTGCCGTCACGGCCGGGACGCCACAGGCTTGCGGTTCGATATCAGGATATGAAGCTGCTTCCGGGTACTTATTTTATTGACATTGGTTTTTTTGACAGTTCGGCAGTGGTCAACCTGGATTACAAAAGTCGCTTTGACTATTTCCGCATTGTCAATAACGGAGAGTATTTTGCGGAAGGGGTAACCTTCATTCCCCACCGGTGGGAGTGCGGGGAGGAGAGTTAACAGTGAAATACCATAACACAGTGAATATGACGACTGACAATTCCGCATCACTGATTCTACGTCGTATTGTTCCCGGCAGCCGGGTGCTGGAATTGGGAGCGGCTACCGGTTATATGACCCAATATATGGCGGAGCAGCTTGGGTGCCGAGTTTGGGCAGTGGAAATTGACCCGGAAGCTGCAGAACTGGCCAGTGTTTATGCAGAGCGAATGCAAGTTGCCGATCTGAATGGTACGGGCTGGTTGCAGGATTTGGAAACAAATTCGTTTGATCATATCATTTTGGTGGACGTGCTGGAACATTTACGTGAACCGGATCAGGTTTTACAGCGAGTGCGACCGTTTTTAAAACCGACAGGGACGCTATTGACCTCAATTCCCAATATTGCCCATAATGCAGTGATTATGTCGCTGCTGAGGGATGAGTTTCCTTACCGGGAACTAGGCTTGCTGGATAATTCTCATATCCGTTTTTTCACCGGTACCGGAATTGGACAATTGTTAATATCAGCAGGATTGCTGCCGGTGGAATGGGATGTTACCGTTGCGGTGCCGGCTGCGACCGAATTTCAACGAACATATGACGAATTTCCGCCGGCGGTGGCGGAATTTTTGGAAGACCGCCCTAACGGTCATGTGTATCAATATATTACTGTATCCCGCCGTGCCGACAACGAGCCCGAACTGTTGCCGGTGCCGCCGCCGGAAATTATCGCGGAGTATGTCGCCGGCGGAATACAGCTTTTTTGGATGACAGAAACAGGATTTTGCGAAGACAGTTCCCGGCGACTGCCGCTCTGGGCCGGAGAGCCATCCCGGCAGTATCAGGTGTTACTTCCACGCCAGAGTTCGGGGCCGATACGCCTGGATCCCGGTTGCCATCCGGCCTGTTTGCGACTTGAACAGCTGAGCGTGTCATCTGAGGGACCGGCGGGAGAAAAGGAATTATTCCGGTGCTCCGGTGCTGACGGTTATCAGGGATTAGTGGCCGCACATCAGGTTGTACCGTTGATTAAAGATGGCGCTTACCGTTGCGTTTGTACCGGGGATGACCCGCAAATATTGATTGAACACCCGGCATTGGAGGATTACAGCGGTCCGGTGAGGCTCCGCTTTAGTCTATGGTGGGAACGCTTACCTGTAAGTGCGGTAAGCTGGTTTTGCCGTTTGGAAGAGGAAAGCTGCGTTGCCCGTGAAGAATGGATACAGGAAGAACTACAGCAGAAATTGCGGACCATTCAACGACTGGAAGAGCAAATCGCGGTGATGTCGCAAAGCTGCGCTGCCAGGCTGGGTAAAGGCGTGGACCGGTTACAAAACATTTTCCGCACCAAATAGGAATGGGTGCCATTTGACTGATCGAGTCAAGGAGGACTTCATTTGTCAGTACAAACAAAACGACTGCTCTTTGTCGTCTTCGTGGCGGCGACAGTGGCAGTGGCCAGTTATTTTTATTTTGGCCGTTTGCCGGGAACGATGAGCTTGCAGCTGGAAACATCGGAAATGGGAATCGGTCAGGTTTATTTTGACACCGGTGAAGGATTTAATGAAAGAGAGAGTGTTTCTTTCCATTTGCGGCCGGCGCCGGAAACGATGTATACGTTACCGCTGCCCAGCAAACCGATCCGGTCAATCCGAATTGATCCTATGGAACGGCCCGGATATTTCCACATACAGGCATTGACCCTTAGTGCCGGAGGTCGATCGGATGTCTGGCCGCTGGCGGAATTATCCACAAGGCTACAGCCGCTGACTCAGGTGGAAATACTGCCAGCCGGTGCAGAAATTTCCGGATTGTCCGGCCGGAGCACGGGGAACGATCCGGCTCTTGTGACAAGCCAGGCAGTCATGATTCCGGCATGGTCACCGGGAAGACGTCTGGGAATGGCCGTTTTGATAGGCTTCGTTATCGGCGGATTGGCGTATGCGGCGGCCGGCGGCCGCTTGCGCCGGTATTTGAATTTGCGGAGCCTGTTTGATGGGGATGTGTTGAGCCGCCGGCTGTTGAATACGGCGCTTGTGCGGTCTTGGACCCAGGAGCAGGCGGGATCAGGACGCCGGCAGGGGAGCGTATGTCTGAGGGTTTTTACTGCTACCGCCGTTGGTCTAGTGGGGCTGACCATGTTAACCAATCTGCTGTTGGATCCGTTCCGGATTTTTAATACAGGCCTGTTACCCCACGATTACCAGGTCAATGAGCGTTATGCAAAAATACAATTTTTGGAACAAACGCATGGTCAGTTTGACTCATATATTCTGGGTTCTTCGCGCAGCCTTTCCACAGATCCGAACATTTTGGAGAAATACATACCGGGATCACGCTTCTATAATATGGGCGTTTCCGGAGGTACCACGTATGATCATTGGCTGCACTTGAAATATTTCCTGGCCCAGGGGTACCCGGTGCGAAACATCTATCTTCAGCTGGACCCGGAGGCCTTGACCGACTATCAGTTTGACGCCGGCAACTATTTAAACCGGCATCATCCCCGGGTACAAGAAGAAAATCGCCTGCTGTTCTGCTTTTCGTATTTACCGATTCTGCCGGTCGAATACTGGAAGGGAAAAATCATGTTGAACTGGGAGGGGCGAGGCGATAAAATATTTGACGTGACCGGCAGCGGCCGTGTGATCGAGACAGCCTGGGAAGCCCAGATCACCGCTGATCCTGTTGGTTATACCGAACAGCAGCCATCCTTTCATCAACGGACGATGACGAGAACGAAACGAGCGACAGAATTAGAAAAAAATTTGCGTACTTTGCGCGAGATCAGGGATCTTTGTCAGGCACGTCAAATACGGCTGATTGTTTTTATGAGTCCGCCTAACCACGTGACCATGGATTCCGTTGTCTTTGATGATTATTGCCAGTTACTGCGTGGAGTGAGCGAAATTAGTCCGTTTTGGGATTTTAGCGGCTACAACAGCGTGACGCTGAATGACCGGAATTATTATGAAAAGAGCCATTATCGACCGCCAGTGGCGGAAATGTTGGCCGCCCGGATCTTTGACGATCCGACAACGGTTCTGCCACCGGATTTTGGCGTCTGGGTGACGGAAACGAATGTGGAAGAGCATTTGCAGCGTCTGGGCCGGGAGTTTGAGCAGGCCGATGCTGCGAAGTGGGAGCCGGAGAGGTTGCGAAATCGGGAGTGATAGGATACAATGTTATTTAACTCTTATGGGTTTATCTTTCTTTTCTTACCGGCAGTTGTGCTAATGTTCTATACCTTGGCTCACTATCGCCTGGCCCGGGGAGCTATTGGAATGCTGGCGGCGGCGTCATTGGTTTTTTATGCCCAGTGGGACATCCGCTTTTTACCGTTGCTGCTAATTTCCATTGTATTTAATTTTCTGATGGGACGGGCGATTGAACACAATCGCTGCCGATACATACTGACCTTTGGTGTTGTGGTCAATGTCGGTGCTCTGGTGTATTACAAATATACCGCTTTTTTACTCAGCAACATCAATTTACTGCTGCAGGAATTTCAGGTGGCGCCGGTGACAGTACCATCCATATTGCTGCCGCTGGGAATTTCTTTTTTTTCGTTTACCCAGATTGCCTATTTGGTGGATATCTATCGTGGGGAATCACGCAACTACAATTTTCGCGACTACTGTTTATTCGTTACTTTTTTCCCCCACCTGATTGCCGGTCCGATTTTGTATCATAAAGACATTATTCCCCAGTTCAGCCGGCTACGGACGTTCGTATTTTCCCGTCGCAATTTTTCCCGGGGATTGCTGATGTTCAGTCTGGGATTGTTTAAAAAAGTCATCATAGCTGATTCTCTGATTGAATGGGTGACACCGGTTTTTGCGCTTCCGGGGCAGGTTACCTGGATAGAAGCCTGGCTGGGCGCGCTGGCCTACACATTTCAGCTTTATTATGATTTTTCCGGTTATTCCGATATGGCCATCGGCCTGGGCTGGATGCTTAACATCCGCTTGCCGGTGAACTTTAACTCGCCCTACCGGGCTACCTCCATGATCGGTTTATGGAACCGTTGGCATATCACGTTGGTTACTTTTCTGAACAATTACCTGTTCTTCCCTTTAGGTGGCTCGCGGCATGGTTTCCCCAAAATGTTGCGTAATATCATGATTATCATGATTGTTGCCGGCGTCTGGCATGGCGCGAACTGGAACTACGCTCTGTGGGGAGTCATGAATGGGTCGTTCTTGGTGGTGAATCATTGCTGGCGGCGTTGGGGCCGGGAATTACCGATGGGTCTGGCCTGGGCGTTAACCTTTTGTTGTACCGTGCTCGGTATGATGTTAACCCGGGCACAATCCGTCAGTGATGCCGGACAAATTTTTCTGGCCATGGCCGGCCTGAAAGGGCTGGTGTTTCCGGCAGCCTGGCAGTTTTGGCTGCAACCGTTGACAGCGGGGCTGGCAACCTTTGCGGACTGGAAAGTATTGGACGCGGGCCGCTTGGCGATGTTTTTGCTGATTGCCGGGTTGGTTTTGAGTATTCATCCCCTACCTAACACCAATCAATTGTCCCGTCTGTTTCAGCCTAACTGGCGCTGGGGCCTTTTGGCCGGCAGCGCGCTGGCAGTCAGTATATTGAAACTGAACCGGGTGACAGAATTCCTGTATTTCCAATTTTGACGTATGTAGTCTGAGCAGACGGTCTTCCTCATTCGTATGAAGGACTATTCTGCCGTTAAAATAGTTAAAATAAGGAAAGGTGCTGAGACAAATGATTCCGGCAGAAAAAGTATTGGAACTCGCACGTAAAATTTTTAAGGACAAATCCATCACTGCGGCTTCAGAATTGCATGACGCGGAAGGCTATACCTCGCTTGAACATTTCCAGTTTTTATTGGATCTGGAGACGGAATTTGGCGTGGAATTCACCGACGTGGAGATCATGCGCAACAATACGATTAAGGAAGTGGCCGAAATGGTGGCCAAAAAGAAAGGATAGAGGAGATCATGGCCTATATTGTGGAAACCTCCCGGCATATTCCGGAAAAATTGGTGCGTAACCAGGATATGGAGCAATTTCCGGCCCGGTTTCGCGAACTGATTGCGGAAAAAGCCGGTATAACCCAACGCTATCATGCCGGTGAAGAGGAATGCACCTCGGATTTGGCGATTGCGGCGGTCAATAAATTACTGAAAAAAACAGGCTTGGACCCATTAGCGGTGGACGCGCTGATTTGCGCCACTACGTTCGGCGACCGGCCGGCGCCGGCCACGGGTACCCGTATTCAATTAATGACAGGGATGCATAATGCGTTTGCTTTCGACCTGAATTCCGCCTGTAGCAGTGGGGTTTTTGGCTTGCGAACGGCTGCCGGGTTTGTTCGGGACGGACTGAAGAACGTCATTGTGGTTGCCAGCGAGGTCTACAGCAAGGTTTTAAATCATCGTGACCTGACCACCTATCCGTATTTCGGCGATGCCGCCGCCGCAGTGCTGGTGTCCGACAGCGGCGTTTATGAAATTCTGGATTTTTATCTGGGATCCGATGGCAGTAAAGCGGATAGCGGTTGTTTTCCCGGCGGTGGGACACGGTTGCACGGGTCAAAGGTTACGGATCCTGCCGATTTTCATATGGTGCTGAAAGGCGCTGACATTTATCAGTTTGCCTGTGAAAAGGGGCCGGAAACGATTATGCAGTTAATGAAAAAAACCGGACTGACGCCGGACCGGGTGATTCCCCATCAGGCAAATATCCACATTATTAAGGAGATTTGCCGTAAAGTGGCGATTCCCTGGGAGAAATTTTTTGTTAATGTAGAGAAATACGGAAATACCGCCGGTGCGTCGGTTTTGGTGGCGTTTGATGAAAATCGGGAAGCGCATCCCGATGATGGAGTCGTGATACTGGCGGCTTTTGGCGCCGGACTGTCCTGGGGTGGCTGCTGCCTGCGAAAAGCTTCTACACAGGAGGCACGTGGATGAATAAGGTTGCGTTGATTACCGGTGTCACCGGCCAGGATGGCGCGTATCTTTCGGAGTTTCTGCTGAAAAAAGGATATGTGGTTCACGGTGTGAAACGCCGTAGCTCCCTGTTCAACACCGAACGCATTGATCACTTGTATCAGGATCCTCATGAAACCGACGTAAAGTACTTTTTGCATCACGGGGATTTGACGGATTCCACCAATCTGATCCGGATCATTCAGGAAACCCGGCCGGACGAAATCTATAATCTGGCGGCACAGAGCCATGTGCAGGTTTCCTTTGAAGAGCCGGAATATACCGCGAATACGGATGGACTCGGAACTCTGCGTTTGCTGGAAGCTATTCGTATCCTGGAGCTAAAGGATAAAACCCGGATCTATCAGGCATCCACCAGTGAGTTGTACGGCAAGGTTCAGGAAACACCCCAGCGGGAGACGACCCCGTTCTACCCCCGCAGTCCGTATGCTGTGGCCAAAATGTACGCCTACTGGATTACGGTGAATTACCGGGAAGCCTATGGCCTCTACGCCTGCAATGGTATTTTATTCAACCACGAATCGCCGCTTCGTGGCGAAACCTTTGTTACCCGCAAGATCACCCGGGCTGCGGCCCGGATCAAGCTGGGCCTGCAGGACGTGTTGTATCTGGGTAATCTGGATGCAAAACGGGACTGGGGTTTTGCTGGTGACTACGTTAAGGCCATGTGGTTGATCCTGCAGCAGCCGGAGCCGGATGATTTCGTTATCGCTACTGGAGAAACTCGCTCGGTCCGGGAGTTCGTTGAACTGGCCTTCAAAAATCTAGGAATGAATATTGAGTGGCGGGGAATTGGCGTGGAGGAACAGGGCTTGGACCAGGAAACCGGTCAGGTTTTGGTAAAGATTGATCCCCGTTACTATCGGCCCACAGAAGTGGACCTGTTGTGGGGTGATCCTGGCAAAGCCCGGGAGAAACTGGGCTGGGAACCGAAGGTCACGTTTAAGGATATGGTGCGGATGATGGTCCGGGAAGATCTGAAACGTGCGGAACGGGACATCCTCTGCAAGGATCACGGCTATCAAGTTCAGGAATATCGGGAATAATAACCGGAATTTTTTTCAAAAGAATACGGTTAATGAGAAGGATTTAGCGAGGATACAGAGAATATACTTCATAATAGTACCATTG
>DATMYQ010000134.1:0-2347 GCA_035560935.1 Patescibacteria group bacterium
CAGTTGGATAGCCCGGTGCTGAAACAACTGGAAAAGTGGGAGCAAAAACTAGGATTGTAGAATTTTGCGGCCGGGAAAAATACCACACCAAAGGGAGGCCCCACAACAATGATGATGTGGCAAAGTCGTGATTTGAATATTAATTATATCAGGGCGCGTAGAAATCATGTGTGCTACGGCATGGGGCTGGGCATCATTCTTTTGAATGATGCCTACCCCGGGTTTCCCGGGGATGTCCGTAATGCCAGCGCTTTTTCGTATCCGGTGCAGTATGAAATAGCGGAAGGTGTGACCAATAAAACATTGGTCTACGATAAAAACCCGGACCAGTGCCGGGCGGCGGTGATTGCCGCCGCGAAAAAACTGGAACGAATGGGCTGCCGGGCGATTGCCGCCGAATGCGGATATTTTGCGTTTTTCCAGCAGGATGTGGCCGCGGCGGTCGATATTCCGGTATTTATGTCCAGTTTGCTGCAGGTGCCGTTTATCCAGCAAGTGATCAGCCCGCAAAAAAAAGTGGGAATTATCTGTGCACAAAAACAATTTTTGAGCGAGGCACATTTGCAGAATGTGGGAATTAGGCCGGGGAGCAATTATATTATCGCCGGTGCCCAGGATGAATACGGCTGTTCGGAGTTCGATAATTTGTGGAATCCGCAGAAGCGTCCCGAATGTCCGGAAGCCTATTACGACAAAGCTCAGCAACAAATGGTGCATATGGCAAAAGCCGTTGTCGAAAAACATCCCGAAATTGGTGCGATTATGCTGGAATGCACCGGGATGCAGCCGTTTGCCCGGGCCATTCAGCAGCAGGTGGAGTTACCGGTGTTCAGCTGGGGTACGCTGTTGGATTACGCGTTTTCCGTAGTGGCCCACCGAGATTATTATGGCCATGTATGAGCAGTACACTTAAGGAGGTGACTTGGTATGGCGTTTGAACATACGGAGGCGGATGTACAACAGATTCATTTGGCCTCCATGCGGATTCTGGAAGAAACCGGCATGAAGTTTCATCATCCGGAAGTTGTCGATATTTTGATCAAAAACGGAGTGCGGGTTTTGGGGCAAACGGCTTATTTTACCCGGGAGCAAATCATGGAGTGGATTGGCAAGGCGCCGTCATCGTTTACGCTTTATGCCCGCAACCCCCAATACGATATGGTCATTGGCGGCGACAACACCGAGCTTTTTCCCGCCACGGGATCATCGCTGATACTGGAGGCTGACGGACGCAAGCGGCCGGCCAATATGGAAGATTACGTCCAATTACTGAAACTGTATCAGCAAAGTGAGCATTATCATGGTAACGGCGGTTTTATCGTCCAACCGGGTGACGTCACCGGCCCGCACAGTATCGCCGTCTTGCTGTATGCTACGCTGGTCCATACGGACAAATGTCTGGTCGCCGGTACCGGCAAGGCGGAGGAAATGGAAGCCTTGATTGAGATGCTGGAGATTGTGTTTGGCAAAGGAGATCTGGAGAACCATTGCCGGGCCATCACTATCGCCAATACCAATACGCCGTTGCAGTTTGATACGAATATGCTGGAAACGCTGATGGTTTTTGCCCGGCATAAACAGCCGGTGATTATCGCCGCCTGCTCTATGGCCGGCACCACGGCACCGGTTACTTTGGCGGGAACGATTGCGCTGACCAATGCGGAAGTTCTGGCGGGCATCGCGGTGTCACAAATGATCCGGGAAGGAACGCCAGTGGTTTACGGGTCGCAAACAACGACCTCTGACATGCGGACCGGCAGCATTGCGATTGGCTCACCCGAGGGGGCGTTGTGCTATGAATACGGTGCCCGGATGGCCAAAGCTTACGGATTGCCGTGCCGCGGCGGCGGATCATTAACGGACGCCAAAACCTTATCAGTGCAGGCGGGTTATGAAAGTATGCTGACCTTTTTGGCGTCATATCGGGCGAAAACAAATATTATTTTCCAGTCTTCCGGTATTATGGACAGTTACAACTGCGTTTCTTATGACAAATTTATCGTTGACCAGGAAATCATCAGCATGGCCAAACGATATCTGCGGGGTGTGGAGGTAAATCCGGAAACGCTGGCGGTCAGCGTTATTGAAAAAGTGGGTATAGCCGGCGAGTTTCTGACACAGCATCACACGATGAAATACTGCCGTAAGGAGCCATTCCTGCCCGATATTAGCCTAAGAGGGGCCGTTGCCGGTGATCCGGACGAAAAACTTGTGCGGAACATCCGTGAAAAAATGGCAAGAATGTTGGCAGGTTACCAAAAACCGGCGTTGCCGACAGCGATTAATGAACAACTGAAACAATATCTTGCGGCTAAAGGGTGGGACATTTATCTGTTCAGATCACTGC
>DATMYQ010000135.1:0-26199 GCA_035560935.1 Patescibacteria group bacterium
TTTTTATTCTCTAATTGTTACATCATAAGCAGCACCGAATTTTATCGGGCACAGACTCTTGACCGCTATTTTCAACCTTTAGTCATCGCGGCAACTTTCTCCGCCTTTTTCTCAACTTCCGCAGCCATGGTCTGCCGGTGAAGCGTCAGTTTCGCTGCCAGCTCAGAATTGCTCAACGCTAAGATTTGTGCGGCGAACAGCGCCGCGTTCTTCGCCCCGTTAATGGCCATCGTCGCCACCGGAATGCCGGCAGGCATCTGGGAAATACTGAGCAACGCATCAATCCCGCCCAGCGACGTGCTGTTAATGGGAACCCCAATCACCGGCAACGTGGTAAAACTGGCCACCACTCCCGCCAAATGTGCCGCCGCCCCGGCTGCCGCAATGATCACGCCAACACCCCGTTCCGCAGCCGTAGCGGCAAAATCATGAACCCGCTGCGGCGTCCGGTGCGCCGAAGCAACCAGCACCTCTGATTCAATTCCAAAGTCTTTCAGCTGTTTAACCGCCGGTTCCAGTACCGGCCAGTCGGAGTCACTGCCCATGATTAACGCCACTTTTTTTACATTCTTCACTTTCGTCCCCCTAACAAAGTCCACAATGCCGCCATCCGGCAAACATGCGATTTTCTTTTTATTCCCCGGAAAATAATACAAACCCTGACAGAGAATTTTCGCACTTCTAAAGATGAGCAAAACTTCCCCGCCAGGGCTTTTATCCCGTCGGTGTAGCGCCGCCATTGGCAACACCTGCGCCGCTTGGTCACAGCCATCCCGGAACACAGCCGGAAATTTTCCGGCGATAGCGGACGACCTTTTAAAAAACCAGGCCGGACCGCCAGTTCCCGTTCACAGAAGCGGAACCCTAGGCGCACTTTCACTCGTAGTCCGGTAATTTACGGTTACCTGGTAGAAACTTCTGAGCCATATTCCCAAAAATATACGAGTCACCATATTTGTTATTGTGTTCCAGGAAATCCGGAATATCAAAATTATTTTTTCTCTCCCGGACACAATTAAGAGTATATCATAAGGATTCCGTCACTTCAACAAAAAACCGAACTTTTTTTCGTTTGTCCGTTAAAACATTCGACATATCATCCGTTAAATCCTGTCAGAACAATGATTTTATCTTCTGATCCTATGATACCAAATAAAATGAGGTTTCTTGCGGCTCACTCGTCTGCCGAAAGAAACCTCGTGATCTCACACCATCTACCTCAGGGCACCGGGAATAGCTCCTGTACTCCCAGAGCTTTGAGGGTTTTGCGTCTGATTGTTCTTTTCTTTGTCTGCCGCCGTAGTCGTTGTTGTCTCGCCGCCGGAAACATATACCCGGCCACACTCCGGACAAACGGAGGTAAACAGGCGTACGCTCTGAGAAACGACACGCCGGTTTTCAGTCTGTGCCTTGGCTTGCTCATTGGTGACATGCTCCTGCTCATGAGAGCTGACCACCGCCGCCGCACTTTCCGGAGCAATGTGTCCGGGCGCTTTGAAAGAAACTCCGGGGTCATTGGACCCGTCCTGATATTGCCGGTTTTTACAAGTCTGACATTCTATCTTGCCAACCCGTTTCAAGTCGCGTATTTCCGGGTCCTGCCAGTCGCTTTTCTGAGTAAGGTCCACTTTATAAGCAGGTGTAAGACCTTCCTGGGCAGTATTTTCCGCGCGATTCACACCATTTGCGTTCGGCGCAATGGGTTGCAGTGAGTTCAGCGTGTTTTCCAATCCGGTGCTTTCTTTATCTTCCCGGCGGGCAGCCACTCCGCCTATTGTCATATCCGACACCCGAATCACCTCTTCATTTCAAATCTTTTTCAAAAGATTATCGTAGAAAAAAGGCAATTTGTTAAGTCTTTCACGGCAACCCATTTTCTCTTAATTGAGAAAAATCCATACTGTTCTTCCGCGCAATCATTATTCCCGCAAAATCCATTCATGAATCTTTAAGATTTTCTCGCCATAATTCCTGCCGGGAACCGCCCATTTGCCGCTCAAACTTTTCCATGTTGGAGCCCGGCCCAGCCCAAACTTTGTTTTCACGGTGTCATAGCGGGGGTCCACTAACGGCAGCTTGGGCGCGCGGTTGGCGGAATAAGCCAATAGATGCTGAATCTGCGCCCGCACGCCTAATTGGGCCGAAGGAAACCAGGCTCCCCGAACGCCGCCGCCCGTGGTTCCCAAACCGGAAAAATTGTTCTGCAAGGGCAGCACATCGCCGCCATAAGCAAAGTTTCCTGTTTCATGCAATGCCTGCGCGAAGGCCAGATCCGGACGCACGCCTTCTTGCAGGCCTTCCTGATAAAAGTAATCCACCAGTTTTTCCGGTGAAACCGTAAGCATGGGATAGGGATTGCGACGCAGTAAATATTTCAGGCACTGCTCCCGGGTCGCTATCGGTTTTCCCTGAATACTTAGGTCCAGCATGTTGCGTACTTTCAGATAATCCACCGGTTCCGGGCTGCGGTACTGAATGCGCGCGGCTTCACTCTGTCCCGTAAAGATGCAACAAACTATCGCCAGGGACAGTAACGTCACGGCCAATCTTCCGAGAAGCATGTTTCCCCTCCCCAACCATTTGTTTCCATATCATTTGCCGTACAACTATGCGCTAAGATGTGCCTCCAGTTTACCAATGGCCAGTGCCAAACGCCGCAAGGTTTCCGTTTTGCCCAGAATATCCGCCAGATCCATCGCCCCGCCCGGAGAAGAGGGAAGTCCTGACAAGGCGACCCGCAGCGGCCAAAGTACCTGACTGTTTTTCAAGCCCAGCTCACCGACCAAACTCATCAGCCGGTCATGCAACGGCTGCAGTTCCCAATCAGAAAAATCGCTCAGCGCTTCCTGTATTTTTTTTAGTACCGGCAGAGACACCGCCTGGTCTGTTTTCATTTTTTTGTGTACAAACAATTCCGTATCATATTCCGGCAGCGTATGCAAAAATTCCAGCATACCCGGAATTTCTCCCAAAACCTCCACTCGGGTCTGCAATAGCCGGCTGACTTTTTCCCCATCCAGATTGCGTTCCTTCAATAACTGATAGTAGGGTGATGCCAGCCGGTGAAATTCTTCCGGCGCCATGCGGCGAATATATTCCGAATTCATCCAGCGCAGTTTGTTGGGGTCAAAGATGGCCGGAGATTTGCTCAAACCCTGCACCGAAAATTTTTGTTTTAAATCCTCCAGCGAAAAAATTTCTTCATCCGTTCCCGGGCTCCAGCCCAGCAAAACGATATAATTTACAATCGCGTCTTTCAAATATCCTTTGTTGATGAAATCCTCGAAGGACGCATCGCCTTCCCGCTTGCTCAGTTTTTTCTCCGCCGATTTCATGATGGGCGGCAAGTGAATGTAAACAGGAATTTCCCATTGGAAGGATTGATAAATCAAATTGTACTTCGGCGTCGACGACAGATACTCCGACCCCCGGATAACATGGGTAATATCCATCAAATGATCATCGATCACGTTGGCAAAATTATACGTAGGCAATCCATCGGTTTTCAACAAGACGCCTTCATCCAGTTCGGAATTATCCACTACAATGTGGCCATACACCTGATCGTAAAACTCCGCTTGCCCCACCGGAGGAATTTTTTGCCGGATCACGTAGGGTTCGCCGGCCGCCAGTCGCTGGGCGATTTCTTCTTTCGATAAATCGCGGCAAAATCCGTCATAACGGGAACTGCCTCCGTTTTGGCGGGCCGCGTCCAAACGTTCCCGCGTACAGAAGCAGTAATAGGCTCCTCCCAATTCCACCAGCTTTTCCGCATACTCTTTGTATAGCACTCTGCGCTCACTCTGAACATACGGACCGTATCCGCCGTCTTTGTCCGGCCCTTCATCATAGTCCAGCCCAACGATCTGCAGCGTTTGATAAATCACATCCACAGCCCCGTCGACCAAACGGGCCTGATCTGTATCTTCAATACGCAGAATGAATTGACCATTTTGCGTTTTGGCCACTAAATATTCGTAAATCGCCGTACGCAGATTACCAATATGCATGTAGCCCGTGGGACTGGGCGCAAATCGCGTTCTGATTACATTACTCACTTGGTTTCCTCCCTGTATCCCCGTCTTTTAATCAGTTATCGTTTTCCTGGCACTTGGGGCGCCATTCCACGAACACCATCGTCTATAGTTTACCAAGCAATTCGTCCGCCGACAACAGGAAAACGCACCTGGCCTTTTTCTAATATCGGGATGAATGGTTTCCGGACACAAATTTACTCCCGTCCGTTATTCATCCTCCTTACGGCATTTTTCATCCATATAGGCCAACATCCTGGCCGCAATCTCTTCTAAGACCGGAACCTGCGGCAGACAGGAAAAAATAGCCGGTACATAGTCCGCCGCAACAATTTGCCGCATCGTCCAGGAAAAGTTTACATCATAAATCCAGTTCAGCCGGATTAACCGGTGATCGTGTGGTGTACGCATATGCCGATAGTCCGACTGCCGTCCCAAACGCAAATCATCCAGAAACACCGGCGACAAGCTTTCCATCGGAGCAACAATGCCGTCTGGCACCAGCACCCGGTAAATATCCAGTTTATCCGCGTCGCGGATTACACGGGCGTGAAGCCGGAACCAGAGTTCCGCCTCCGATGATATAGTTTGCACGTTATGTTGTGCAATGGCAAACTCCAGACACTCCCGCTCCTGGGAACTTAGTCGCTCCAACAAATCCAGCTCTTCAATTTCTTCCAAACCCAGCAACGCATGGTTAACAGATTTAGCGTCATTAAATGTCCGGTAACGCGAATATTGTTTAAAGCGCCCCACGTCGTGGAGTAAACCAATTAAAATCGCCAGTTGCCGGTCAGGTTCATCTAGCCCCAATGACTCCGCCAAATCGCCACAATGCCGGGAAACGTATGCCGTATGTGCTTCTTTCAGCAGGATATTCCGGTGAATCTGCTCATCATCACAATAAAACGAACGGACATACTGCCGGAACCATTCTTCCATGTCCTGAATTAACCGATCGTCCATTACTTCACCCTTTTCGCGTTGAACCTTACATCTATTTTAACACGTTTTTATAGTAGCCAATATTGGCTTTTGAATCGATCCGTGGCCGGATCCGATCCGTTTTGCAACTAAGCAGAGTCATAATTCCCGGCCCATGGCCTGATAGGATGCAATTGCTATGGACAACCACGCCAACCGTTACGGCCCCCTTCAGGTAAGCCCGTCCATAAGTGTTGTCACAATCCCTCAACAACACCAGATCACCAAACCGCAGCTTATCCAGGCCAAATTCCTTCACCGCCTCCGGGTCCTGAGTCATGATATCATAATCACCTTTATAGGCAGTATTTGCTCCTATCCCTGAACCCATTAAATACGCCGGTACCTGGGTAACCACCGGCACGTCAATTCCATCGGCGATTTCCCGGACATCCATTGCGTCCAACAAATCCGGATCCAAACTCATCACGGCAATATCGGGATAGTCTGTCAGCTTCAACCCTAGTCCCCAGGCCTTGATCTGAATCTTGTCACCAATCGCAAACGCATCCAGCTCCGTTTTGTCAAAATATACAATGGTATTATCCCGACCCCCATGAGTACCAGTGACAAAACCCTTGCTTCCCTTTCCATCTCCACTAACAACCCTGGCTTCATTACCGATGCAGGCCAGCGTAATCATCGTTGTATTTTCCGTGTCATCTTTATGGCGAATCGACACGCCCGGTTCCACATGATCGCATTCCCAGGCAAAGGCACTGTCACCAATTCCCACATTATACGTAATAGCGCCAATTCCCGGTAAAATCCGCGGTATACCATCATGTCCGACTTTGTAGGGATTCGCCATGCGCGGATGTGCAATTTCGCCCATAACCGACTGCATCACTAATCGTTCCCGGTTTGTTTTCAACATAGTTGGTCAACTCCTCTATTTTTTCGGTTTCGGCCCCGCTGACAACGTGGTTCACGTTACCGGCAACGGCGGTGTACTACGCGGCGGTTGCCGCCATTTTGTAGCCTGTTCGAAACCATATCCCATTTCAATTAATAGGGGTTCGCTCCAGGGACGACCCAACAATTCCAGCCCCACCGGAACTCCCAGCGGCGCCGTAGCGGTCGGCGCTGAAAATCCGGCCGGCACGATGACCGAAGGAAATCCGGTCACCGCACCCAGTACGCCGTTACGATCTGCCTGCCCCTGCCCTACTTCCACTACTAAGCATTTTTGGTGTGGGAACAGCAGCGCATCAATCTTATAATCCGCCATCAACTTCATCACCGCCGTCCGCAGCTTCCGCCGTTCCAACAGCCGATAACGGTACTCCTCACTGTCAGTAGAAAGCAGCAACGCCTGTCGCAAGTCCGCTTCAATGCCCGGATGATATTTCCCACTGTTCAGGATGTCTTCCAGCGAGTGAACCGGCGCATCCGCGCCCAATTTACCCAAGTACTCATTCAAATGATCATGCAAGTCATATAAGTGGACACTGACCCGCTTTATCAAATCATCCGCCTGAAATTTTTCCGTCACCTCCACCAATTGCGCTCCCTGACGCCGAAAAACCGCCAGCGCGGATTCCATCACAAGGTTAACCGGGGCATGTTCTTGCAAACAAAAAAAACAGCGTAGAATCCCAATCCGTTTTCCTTTTAAGCCGTCCAATTGCAAATGATCGGCATATCTCTCAGGAATCTTTCCCACGCACCAGCTGGTTTCCGGATCTTCCGGATCATAACCGGCCAGTACGGAAAGAGTTTTGGCTGCATCCGTCAAACATCGTGTCAAGGGTCCGGCCGTATCCTGGGTCATTGAATAAGGAACAACACCGGCCCGGCTGACCAGTCCCACCGTGGGCCGAATGGCCGTCAATGCACAGGCGGAGGCAGGCGACCGAACCGAATTTACCGTATCCGTTCCTAATCCGATGACACCGTAATTCGCTGCAATGGCAGCACCGGTACCACCGCTGGAACCACCGGGAGTCCGGGTCAAATCATATGGATTTAACGTTTGCCCCAATACGGAACTGATAGTTTCTCCCCAAATGGCAAATTCATGCAAATTAACTTTAGCCAAAATCAAAGCGCCTGCCGCCAGTAACCGTTGGATAACCGCCGCGTTCCGTTGAGGCGTAAATCCGGCCAAGCTCGCTGATCCGGCGGTGGTCGGCATGAAATCCGTATCTATATTATCTTTAACCAATACCGGTATGCCGTGCAGTGGTCCAACAGGCCCACTATGTTTCAACGCAGCGTCTAAAGCATCCGCCTCCTCACACCAGTGAGGATTAATCATAATCACGGCGTTCAGCGCCGGCCCCTGTTGATCGTAGGCTAAAATCCGGTCACAATATGTTTCCGCCAGTTTCCGGCAGGTCAGGCGTCCATCCCGCATCGCCTGGTGGATCTCAACAATCGTTATTTCATCGATGTTGAACACGTCAGACATCTCGTCGCCCCTTCCCGTCCTCCGTTTTCGCCACCTAATTCCTTCCCATTTTATCATAACGTCTGGAAAAATTCCAACTCCAGCGACTGTTCTGCGGCTGCTTCCAATATATCCATCAACGCATCGAGATCTTCCCAACGGGTTCGGTGATTGGCAAAACAGACTCTGATACACAGAGCACCGTTAACGTTCGCCGTATTCAATAATGCTTTACCATCATCTGCAATGATTTTGACAATATTTTTCTGCAGCTGATCTACTGCTGCAGCTGTGATTTCTTTTGCAGGAAGCCGTCGGAAGCAAAGAGCGGATAGCACCGCCGGAGCCACCACTTCCCATTCGCTTGCCCCCTCCAGACGCTTTTGGAATTCACGAGCCATCGCCATGTTCTGTTCCACGATTTCCGCCATCGATCTCATACCCTGCGCCCGAAATGCAAACCAAATTTTAAACGCCCGAGCCGCCCTGGTGCACTGAATACCGTAATGCATCCAATCAGTTACTGCCTCACTATCCCACTCACCGCCATCGCCGAAAACCTGCCAAAGCTGTTTTTTATCCCTTACCAACACGCAACCGGCCTCAGCCGGTACAAAAAACCACTTATGCGGATCAGTGGCCACGGAATCCGCGGCTTCAATCCCTGCCAGCAATTTTCGTCCTGCTTCCGTAAGCACGGCAGCACCGCCATAGGCCGCATCCACATGCAGCCACAACTGCTGTTCGCGACAAAATTCCCCGATATACTCCAGCGAGTCAACCGCTCCGGTATTACTGGTTCCCACCTGCGCCACCACGCAAAACGGCTGCAGACCGTTTTTTCTGTCTTCCTTCACCTGTTTACGCAACGCTGCCAGGTCCAGGCGAAACGGTTGCTCCACCGGAATTTTCTTTATATAATCAATGCCTATGCCCAACAGAGCCGCCGCCCGGATCACCGATGCGTGAACCTGATCCGACGAATATATCACGGGAATCTTTCCCAATCCGGCCATTCCGTTTTTCATCACCCCGGGAAAATGCACTTCGCGGGCCACCGTCAGTCCGATCTGGGTTGCCTCGGTTCCGCCACCGGTCAAAATTCCGCCACTTTCTCCCGGAAATCCAAACATTTCCGCAAACCATTGGACCACCACTTCTTCCAGAACTGTCGCCGCCGGACTGCTTTGATACATTGCCGGCACCTGATTGACGACATCTGCCAATAATGCCCCCAGTGTTCCCGCCGGTGAAGGACTGGTCAACAACCAGGCCAGAAAACGCGGATGACCGATTTTGGTACAATGAGGAATGATTTTTTCCTCAAATTCTGACAATAAATCTTCCACTGCCGTTGACTCCCAGGGTAGCTTCTGCGCCAGCAACTGATGCAATTCACGGTAGCCACCCGGCGGCGTCACCGGCCCATTCCCGATATCCGACCAGTAACGGCAGGCAATATCCATCACCCGCCGCAACTGAACATCCCAGTCCGCCACATCCAACGTTTTTTGTGCCCGCTTCATCAAAATCCCCCTTTTCGTTTGATTTTCCCCGCAGTATTTATTTACGCGCTACAACAGAAAAAACGAGCCCGCCATGGACGGGCCCATCAATCAACATTCATTTATTATCCAGCCAAAATACCTTACCCCTGATTCAAAGCTTTTTCTCTGGCCGGATCTTCTTTATACGTTGCCAGACTAACTACAACAAAGACGGCTACATTAGCCACCAAAGCCACAAAACCTGCGTTCAGGTTGAGTCCTGCCAAAGGCAAGGGGTCCATTTTTCCCAGAATCAACGAAAACACCAGTACTTCTCCAACAATCAAACCCGCATAAGAAGCCATCCGGGTCGCTTTTTTCCAGAACATTCCCAGGAAAATCATCGGGAAAAACTGTGTAACCCCAGAATAACCGGTCAACAAAAGATTTACCAGCATATTCGGCGTAAAAATGGCCAGCGCCAACGCCATCGCTGTCAGCACCAACACCATGCCTCTGGCAATCTTTCCTATTTTGTCCGGGCTGGCATTTTGTCCAACGGTCCGGCCATATACGTTACGGGAAAACAGCATGGAGGTTGATAACAAAAGATCCGCTGCCGGAATCATACAGGCCAAAGCGCCGGCGCCACCCACCAAGCCCAAAGCCCAGCCGGGAAACAGTTGCTGCACAATAGTCATAAAGGCCATATCCGGCACCTTCAGCGCCGGTACCAACACCAATAACGCCGTAAATCCAATCAGCATGGGAAAGAGAAGGCAGAACTGATATAAAGGTAAATAAATGGCATTATGCCGCAGTACATTCGGATTTTTCGCACTAAAACTATTAGCAGAAAAATGCGGCCACATATAAAAGCCCAGGCTAGTAACCACCAGCGTGGACATCACCCAGCTGACGTCCAGATTTTTCGTGCCGCCCGGCAAGGCAAGGAAACCCGGTTTGGCTGCTTCCACAGCCTCAAACATACCGCCCACGCTGCCGAAATAATGGGTCGGCAGATAAATGCCAAAAAACACCACCGCGATCATCATCACTACGTCTTTTACTACCGCCGTGGAGGCCACGCCTTTCAATCCGCTCAAATACACAAACGTTGCCACCATGGTGAAGGCAATCAACATAGCCGGTACCCGGGTAATCTGCCCATAGGAACAGGTTTCAATAATTAGACCCAAACCCGTCAACTGCAATTGCAGATAAGGCAGCAAAAAGGCGATACCGATCACTGCAGTCAAAATCCCCAGCGTCCGGCTACCGTAAAGGTGTTCAATTAAATCCGGTTGTGTCATCAAACCGTATTTTTTTCCCAACGGCGACATGGCCGGCAGCAAATAATAACCAATAATGTATGCCAAGGCTCCATAACCCAGAATGTAGAAAGTCGGACCACCCCGGGCATACGCCCAGCCGCTGGCTCCCAAAAATGCAAATGCCGTATAAATTTCACCGGCCATGATAAACCAGTTGAGCCAGCGGCCAAAATTACGGCCACCTACCGCCCACTGCTCCAGTGTCATCTTTTCCCGCATCCCCGGGACCATACCAACAATCGTCACGCCAACAACAAATATAAAAATAACAATTAATGACATGGCTTCATTGCTCATAAGTTTTCCCCCTCTCCATACCTGCCTCCAAACTAGACATCAGTATGATTGTTTTCTTTTACATCAATAGCATAGATCCCTTTCAGGCATAAAAACGCGACGATAATACCCGAAACCAGCCAGAAGGCCAGAAAAGGAAGTCCCATAACAATCGGCTTGACCCTATTAACAAAAGGAATCATTCCAATGGTCCACACAAATGGAATAATGGTAAGAATAATCTTCATCGGATTCACGTTGTCCCCTCCTTTCGTTATTTAGTTTAATGGGTTCAGTTTATGGATTTCATTTCGGAGCTTTATGTAAAAGCTTGCTCGCTGCCAGCCCTAACACTGCCATTCCCCGGCTCAACGCCGATTCATCGATATCAAATTTGGGGTGGTGATGAGGATACACTAATCCGGTCGCCTCATTGCCGATGCCCACAAACACAAAGGCTCCGGGAATCCGCTGCAAATACCAGGAATAATCTTCGGCGCCCATTACCGGATCAATTTCCTTTGTGTACTCAGCCCCCAGCGCTTGCCGTCCGCTATCCGCCACCACGGCAGCAACCGCCGGGTCATTGATCAGCGGCGGGAACCCATAATGAATATCCATTACATAGTCTGCGCCGTTTGCCGTACAAACGCCATCGCAGATTGTCTTCATTCTCGCAAAAATTTTGTCACGGACCGGCACGGAAAAAGAACGCACTGTTCCAATCAGTACGGAAGTATCCGGTATAATATTAAAAACCTCGCCCGCCTGAAAGGATCCAAACGAAAGAACCGCCTGCTCCTTGGCCGGCAAATCGTTGGCCACTATGTTCTTCATCAGCGTCACCAACTGTGCGCCCACATAAATGGGATCCACCGCCTGGTACGGCATCGAACCATGGCCGCCACGCCCCTGCACCGTAATTTTAAATTCATCCGGTTCCGCCATCATCGGACCATAGGTAAAACCAATGTCACCACTGTTCACCGGTTGCCACAAATGAGCCCCTAAAATATTATCCACCCCGTCCAGCGCTCCCGCTTCAATCATCAGCTCCGCACCACCGGGGAATTTTTCCTCACTGGGTTGAAAGATCAGCCGTATCGTACCCGGCAATTCTCCCTTTAACTCCTGAAAAATTTTCGCCAGACCCAACAACATCGCCATATGTCCATCATGGCCACAGGCATGGCAGCGCCCGGAAATCGTTGATTTATAGGGTTTATCAATTTCATCGGTCAACGGCAACGCGTCAATATCCGCTCGCAAAGCAACCGTCCGCCCCGGCTTTCCTCCTGAAATATCCGCAAGAACACCGGTACCGCCGGCTTTTCGGCACGGAATACCCAAGTTTGTTAATTCTTCCATAATTTTTTGTTGCGTTGCCACCTCTTCGCCGCCCAGTTCAGGGTGCATGCGAAAATACCGTCGTAGCATAATAGCATATTCCCCAGTTTCTTTGGCTAGCTGAATTAACTTTTCCTCCATAATAGAACCTCCCCTGAAGATGGATATTCATTCATGCATACCGGATACTCCCCTTAATCTGTTTAAAAGAAACATTTCACGAATTTCTCATTATAAAAAAAAGAGAACCCCATTAAAATGATTAAATAGGCTTCTTTGCCATAACAACGGGAGTACTACTGCACTTCTTTGTATATTATCCCGCAACAGCTAAAACTGTCAACGCTCATTCATGTTCATTTCCAGTAAATATTTGCGTTTTCATCACACACACCCAAACTATTCCACCGTTACCGCCACTTTTTGCACCGCACTTGATACTGTCGCACAACTTCTTAACCGGTTGGTCCGATATATTCTTAAACACCCACTTGCATAACATCAATATTTTATCATCGTCAAGGAATTTACTGTTTAAGGAAGAATATAATATTCACATGCAGCATCGATAATACCGCAAAAAATTGGCAGAGCGTTTCCCCTTCGCTGCATTTATACTTTTTGTATAACTTTAAAATCGCCTGCATTGAAGGAGAATCAAAGATGACTGTCAGCCAAAATGTCTCCATTTCTCTGATTGGAGTCCCTCTGGATCTCGGTGCCGGACGCCGGGGCGTCGACATGGGCCCCAGCGCGATTCGCTATGCAAACATCACGGAGAGGTTAATCAACCTGGGCCACCAAGTCCATGACGTCGGCGATATTGCCGTTCAGCGCGACACTCCCCGCCATAGTCCGGACACCCGCCTGCACTATCTGGACGAAATTGAACGGGTAAATTATGAGCTATGCCAAACTGTGGCGGAACAAATCGAGCTTAACCGTTTCCCGTTGGTATTGGGCGGCGATCATAGTATTGCCATCGGCACCTTTGCCGGACTGCTGCGTCACAAAAAAAGACCGGGCGTCATCTGGTTTGATGCTCATAGCGATATCAACACGCCGGAAAGCACTCCCTCCGGTAATATCCATGGTATGCCGGTGGCTGTAGCGATGGGGCTGGGCGAGCAACGCCTGACAACCATCTGCAACGGCGCCCGTTTACGACCAGAACATTTTGTCCAAATTGGCGTCCGGGATTTGGATCCCGGTGAAAAAAAACTGCTGCGCGAGTTGGGCATTACCGTGTTCACTATGCATGAAGTCGATCTTCTGGGGATGCGGCAGGTGATGGAAGAAGCCATTCGTATTGCTGGAAACGGCACCGACCACGTTCACGTCAGTTTCGATATGGATGCAGTCGACCCACTCTATGCCCCCGGTGTCGGTACGCCGGTAGTCGGCGGACTTACCTACCGTGAAAGCCATCTGGCCATGGAAATGTTGTCATCTTCCGGTATCGTCGGCAGCGCCGAATTCGTCGAAGTCAATACTGTTTTGGATCACAGTAATCAAACGGGTAAAATGGCCGTAGCCCTGATCGGCTCACTGATGGGAGAACGGTTGCTGTAAATTCACGAAAGCCGCCGGGCAGATCTCATATTGACTATTAACCATTTTCTCTCTGGGAGGCCTGTTGCTGCAGCGCCTCCTTAATATTTGCCGCCACGCCCGGCCAGTCACCCCGGGATTGTTGGCGAAACAAACGCATGGAAGGATACCAGGGACTGTCTTGCCTTTCCAGAAGCCATCGCCAGTCAGGGGCGAAAGGAATCATCATCCACACAGGCTTACCCATGGCACCCGCCAAATGTCCCACGGCGGAATCCACCGTAATAACCAAATCTAAATTGGCAATCACGCCGGCGGTTTCAGCAAAATCATTCAATTCATCAGAACAATCAATCAAAGTATCCGTCTGTCCGGCCATCGCGTCGGCAGCCAGTCCTTTCTGTAAACTAACCCAGCACACGCCGGGAATGTTAAACCATTCTTCCAGTGCTGCCAAAGGGACCGAGCGGTTATAATCATTATGATGTCGGGGATTTCCGGCCCAGACCACACCGACCCGCAACCCCGCCGGCCATTGCTGGCAACGTTGCCGCCAATGCTCCAGCACGGGCAGCGGCGCCATTATGTATGGATTCCTCCCCGGAATATTCTCCAGGGTGGTCCGAAATATACAGGGCAGTGAAGGCAACGGGCAGGCAAAATCAAATTTCTCCGTCATTTCTGTCTCTTCGTCACTCCACACCGGCAAGGGGGCAACCGAGTGATTCAATAACCGCAGCAACGGTTCTTGCACCCACAGCGCTGTTTTTTCTGCGGCTGCCGCCACTAGCCGGGAATAACGAACAAACTGCAATGTATCGCCAAATCCCTGTTCCTGAAACAACAGAATCCGCCGTCCCTGCAGGGATTCCCCCTGCCAGCGGGGCAGTGCGGCGAATCGTCGGCCAGGTTGTACCCTTAGCTGATCATACGTTTTCCAGCCCTGCTCAAACTGCCCCTGCATCAATTGTAGAGTAGCCTGTCCAAAAGCGGCCGGAGCATAGCGGGGATGAATTCGCAACGACTGCCGATAACAGTCGGCTGCTTCCGTCAAACGATTTTCACCTTTCAAAATCCGTCCCAAATTATACCACGCTTCATAGTAGCCGGGGTCCTGCTGCACTGCCCGGCGGAACAGTTCTTCTGCCAAAGCATCGTCATTTTGCGCCTCCAGCGCCAGCGCCAGATTATTCAGCACTTCCGCGCAATCCGATTTCAGAGTCAGCGCCTGCCGAAAACTGGCTGCCGCCTCCTGAGGCCGCTTCTCATCAAGCAGCACCAGTCCCAGATTATTGTGCGCCGATACCGCTGTCGGTTCCAGCGCTATACCCCGCCGCAGACAGGTTTCAGCCTCTGAGCGTCTCTGCAAAACATATAACGCATAACCCCGGTTAATCAATGCCGGACCATAGCCTTCATCCACTTTCAATGCCCGTTCAAAAGCGTTGGCTGCCTCTTGCCATTTCCCCCGGTGCGCATGTTCCATGCCCTGTTGAAAATATTTTTTCGCCCGTTCTTTAGCCATTTATTTACCATCCTCAACCTCAGCAATTGTAAGTGCCACTTTTTCCGGTGTCAGCGGCAATTCAAAAAAATTAATACCTAATGCATCGTATAGAGCATTCGCCAGTGCCGACGGCACTGAAACCATCGGATGTTCACCAATTCCTCTGGCGCCATACGGTCCGTCCAGCTGCGGACTTTCCACCAGTATCGGTACGATTTCGCCCGGAATATCCTTGGCCGTCGGAATTTTATTATCAGTAAACGAAGGATTTAGCAATCGGCCGTCCTCAGAGAATTTGTAGCCTTCCAGCAACGCGGAACCAATTCCCTGCAGCACACCTCCGGTAATTTGTCCCTCCGCCAGTTTGCGATTGATTACCTGCCCCACATCAAACGCAGACGCTATTTTTATTACACTGACCTCGCCGGTTTCCACATCTACTTCCACTTCCGCCGCATGAGCGCCAAATGTCCAGTCCAGCGCCGGCAACCCCTGCCCATTGTCCGGGTTCAGATAGGTCAGCCCATCTGCCATATAAACCCCCTGGGCAATCAACGGTCCGCCGATCCCGTTACCATTATCGTAGACATAACCCAGCGCCAACGATTTATAAGGTACCCGCCGTTCAGAACTCTGGATATGGATAATGGCTTCTTCCCGGTGAGTCAGCTCTTCCGTCGTGCAGCGCAGCACTTGGGCGGCAATTTCCTTCATCCGGCACAATAGTTCCCGGGCGCAATTTTTTACTGCATTTCCGCCCATAAAGGTATATTTGGAAGCTACCGTCGACCAGTCATAAGGATGACGATCCGTATCCGCTTCCCACAGCACTTTGATCTTCTCCATCGGCATATCCAGCGCTTCAGCCGCGATCTGGGCCATCACCGTATTGGCACCCTGCCCCATATCAATCACACCCAACAGTAAGCGGACATTCCCGTCTTCGTCCATCTGCATCACTGCCGATGTGGTTGTATTGGGCGGCATGGCCGGTGCTTTTTGCAAACAGGCCAGCCCTTTACCGCGAACTTTACCTGTTTTCCAGGCAGCCTGACGTTCGGCTGCCGACCGGTATCCGGTCCAGCCAATTTCGGCAGCAACCGCTTCCAGGCATAAATCCGGCCGGCCGGAATTGGCATTCAATCGTTCCCCGCTAATAGTCAGCGATCCGTCCCGTACTAAATTAACCCGGCGTAATTCCAGCGGATCAATCCCCAACTGCTGGGCTGCCATATCCATATGCCGTTCAATGACCCAGTGAGTCTCGAGATGCCCAAATCCCCGGTAAGCGGTTCCAAATACCTTATTGGTATACAGGGTTCGGGAATGCAGGGCGATATGCGGAATTTCATAGGGACCCGCACCGGAATAAATTGCAGCCCGGCCTACATTGACACCGTAATCCGCGTAAGCGCCGCTGTCCCAGTCATAATAAATCTCCGTTGCCGTGATCCGTCCGTTTTTTTTAAATCCGGTTTTCACTTTTCCCCGCATACCAGCCCGAGTGGGTAACTGATTGAATTCTTCTTCCCGTGATGCGGTAATTTTTACCGGTCGACCGCCGCAAGCCCGCGACAATACTGCCGCCAACGGTTCCAGATGAATCCCGGCTTTACCGCCAAAACCGCCGCCCACATAAGGAACAATCACCTGGACATCACCCCGTGATATTCCCAATGCCTTGGCCAGCAGCTGCCTCACCCCAAAGGGCGATTGGGTGGACGACCATATTTTCACCCGTGGAGAATAAATATCCGCCTGGGCTATAGTTACATGAGTTTCCAACGGCACATGGGCTACCGGCGGTAAGCTCAATTGGCTTTCCACAATTACATCCGCCTCACTGAAGCCCTGGTCCACATCGCCCCGAATCGTTTTGTTCCAGCTGGCAATATTGGAACTGGGCTGCGGAAAAAACACGCCTTTGATATACTCCAGGTCATTGATATCTTCATGAACGAGAATTTTCCCAGCCAACGCATCATCCAAAGTTAACACCGCCGGCAATGGCTGATATTCTACCTGAATCATTGACAGTGCCCGTTCCGCAGTGACTTCATCCACCGCCACCACCGCGGCAACCGCCTCGCCCTGATAGCGGACCGCGCCCCGGGCCAGTACCCGTTTATCAATCATATACAGGCCTACCAAATACGGAATATCCTCACCGGTCAAAATAGCCCGGACTCCCGGCAGCGCTTTGGCCGCCGTTGTATTAATGTTTAAAATATCCGCCCGGGCATGCGGCGAATGCAGACATTTGGCGTACAACATGCCCGGCAGTTCCATATCACAGGTATAACAGGCCTGCCCGGTAACTTTATCCCGGCCCTCAATTCGGTCCGGCGACTTGCCGATATGACGGTATTGGGCTCCACTCATTGGCAGCCTTCCTCCCTTTCGCGCCGCGCGGCAGCCCTGATAGCGGCAATAATAGAAACATAGCCCGTACAACGGCAAAGGTTGCCGGCAATGGCTTCTTTAATCTCCTCGTCGCTGGGGTCAGAACAGCGGTTTAATAGCGCCCGGGCCGACATCAGCATGCCCGGTGTGCAAAACCCGCATTGCAATGCGTCATGACTGATAAATTCCTGCTGTAATATCGATAACTTCCCGTCTTTTCCAAGACCCTCCACTGTTTGAATTGAGGCCCCCTGCACCTCCAGCGCCAAAACAAGACATGAGGTCACCGGGACACTATTTATAATTACGGTGCAAGCGCCGCATTCTCCTTCACCGCAACCATATTTGGAACCAAACAATTTTAACTCATGCCGCAAAAACTGCAATAGCGTCATCTGGGGATCAACCAGCGCCACCACCGGTTCTTTATTGACGCTGCAGGACAACACTACCCGCGGCTGCCCTGAAGGCAAGTACGAAGCACAATTTTCACCGGTTTGGTGATTCTTACACATGGTTATTCTCCCCCCAGGCCAGTAATTGCAGTAAAGCTCTTTTTAGCAACACACCGGCAGCATGCCGGCGATATCTAGCGGACGAACGAACATCGGAAATCGGCTGAATCATTTTCCCTGCCTCACAGCTGGCCCATACCGCAATTTCCGGTGTCAAGGGCCGGGATGACAGCTTCTCCTCCAATACCGGTAAACGGATTGGAGTCGGCGCCACTGCCGACAAAGCTACAAAAACCCGGCCCGACTCCGTCGCACGGGCGGTTACAGCCACGATTCCCAGATCATGGCCCTTGAGCCGGGTTTGTTTATAAAATATACTAAAACCCGCAACCGGTTCCGGCAACCAGATACCGGTAACCAATTCGTGCGGCAGCAACACCGTTGTTTTTACTCCGGTAAAAAATTCGGACAGCGGCACTTCCCGCCTTCCGTGGGTACCGGCGATACGCACCACGGCCTCATACACTAACAAAGGACCTGGTAGATCCGCCCCCGGAGAAGCATTGCATATATTCCCCACCAGCGTGGCCCGATTGCGTATTTGATAAGAGGCAAGAGCTCCGGCAGCCTGGAATAGCGCCGGAAATTTTTCACGGATCAGGGGATTGTCCACGATCTCGTTAACCGTCATCGCCGCGCCAATCCATAATCCGCGTCCGGCTTCATAGCTATGCCCCCTGATTTCCGGAATCGCTTTGATATCCAACACATGATCCGGATTCAATAAATTACGCCTGAGCTGCACCAATAAATCCGTGCCACCAGCCAGAATCTTCGTGCCCGGATGCTTATCCAGGTACTCCAAAGCCGTTTCCAGACTCTGGGGTCTGACATAGCTAAATGTGCTTAACATTTTGGCCTCCTCGCAATGCCCCGATTTTTAAGTAATATTATCTTTAATTCGCTCTATTCCGTTTTCTTCCTTCGTCAAAACTCCCAGCTAATGACAGAAATTTTTATTTTCCATTATTTGCCTTCAAGGGTTTATCTAAGGCCATGCACCTCTCGAAACCACAAAACCGCCACGTTGGGCGGTTTTTGTGGTTCTGGTTATGCTGTTTGCGTTTTAAAACTGAATTTTCTCTTCAATGTAAGCTCTCAATTCGGCAATCGGCATCCGCACCTGTTCCATCGTATCCCGGTCACGCACCGTAACCTGGGCATCGGTCTCCGATTCGAAATCATAAGTAATGCAAAGCGGTGTTCCGATTTCGTCATGCCGGCGATAGCGTTTGCCAATAGAACCGGTTTCGTCAAAATCCACCATAAAATGCCGGGCCAGATCTGCAAACACTTTCGTGGCGCCCTCCGACAGTTTTTTGGACAGCGGAAACACGGCCGCTTTATAGGGCGCCAATGCCGGATGGAAATGCAGCACCGTGCGGGTATCATTTTCTGCCAATTGCTGCTCTTCATACGCGTCAATCAGAAACGCCAGCGTAACCCGGTCAGCTCCCAACGACGGTTCAATGCAGTAAGGAACATATTTTTCATTCGTTTCCGGATCAAGGTAGTGGAAATCTTCGCCGGAATGTTCCATATGCTGTTTCAGATCGTAATCGGTCCGGTCGGCAATACCCCATAATTCACCCCAGCCGAACGGAAATTTGTATTCGATGTCAGTCGTGGCATTGCTGTAGTGGGACAATTCTTCTTGCGCATGATCCCGCAGTTTGATATTTTCTTCCTTCAGTCCCAGTTTCCGCAGCCAATCGCTGCTAAAGCCACGCCAGTACTCAAACCATTGCAAATCTTCACCCGGTTTACAGAAAAATTCCAGTTCCATTTGTTCAAATTCCCGGGTGCGGAAAGTAAAATTACCGGGTGTAATTTCATTACGGAAGCTTTTACCAATCTGACCGATTCCAAAAGGAACTTTTTTCCGCATGGAGCGCTGGATATTGCGGAAATTCACAAAAATCCCCTGAGCGGTTTCCGGCCGCAGATAAATCTCATTCAAACTCGATTCCGTAACGCCTTGAAATGTCTTAAACATCAGATTAAACTGACGGATATCTGTAAAATCATGGGCGCCGCATTCCGGACAGGCAATGCTGTATTCATCGATCAGCTGACGCAATTCGGCAAATTTCATGCCATTGATATCCCGTTCAATGACTTTTTCCTGCAATGTGGTTTCAATCAGTTTATCAGCCCGGTGGCGCGCTTTGCATTGCTTGCAGTCCAGCAACGGATCATTAAAATTCCCAATATGTCCTGATGCCACCCAGGTTTTCGTGTTCATTAGAATGGCGGTGTCACTGCCAACATTATACGGTGATTCCTGGATGAATTTTTTCCACCAGGCTTTTTTTACATTGTTCTTCAGCTCCACACCCAACGGACCGTAATCCCAGGTATTCGCCAAACCACCGTAAATATCGGACCCTGGAAAAATGAACCCCCGATGTTTGGACAATGCTACAATTTTTTCCATGGTTACACTCATATTTTTCGCTCCTCAATCAAAAATTTTGCTGGAAGACACAAAAAAGCCCCCGTCTATGGAATAATCGCTTCCATAGGGACGAGAGCTTGCTGCACCCGCGGTTCCACCCTACTTGACGCATCAATTGCGCCCACTTTCCTACTAACCAGCTCCGGACCGCCCTTTCGCCGTCAACCTTACCCGGGCTCCCACCATCCCCGGTTCGCTGTGATAAATGCTGATCGGTTACTATTGTCCCTCATCGCTGCACAAACATACCATTTTAATTAAGGATACCTGAAACTGCTAAAAAAATCAAGTATCCCAGCCTTAATCGCAAAAATTCTGCCCGGCAAAAGAACACTGCGCCTGATCTTTCAGCCGGCAAACAAAGATTTATTTCCCTATACAAGCGCCATTCGTACTTTGACCACCGCTTTTTCCACAAACCCCGGATTTCTATACATACAACATGGCCGGTGAATATCCCACGGGAAGAAGACAGCATACATCCCTTTCCTCATCACGACATCGGTTTCATGGATACTGGGACGGTAAAAAACATTATCCTGAATCGGCGTCATATCTTCTGTAACAACGCTGTCCGTCCCCAAGCCTTCATAGGCAATGATTTCTTCACCGCTTATGATGTATTGAATATCCAAATACAGTTTATGGGCCTCAGACCGTCTCTGTTCCCGTGGTTGACTCTGATACCGGTCAATCATGACAAACATGTCGTCGCCATCAATGACATGCTTCCCTTTCTCCCTGACACTAAAATCGGTATTCTTCAAAAATTCCAATCCCTGACAAATCGCATCAGGAAACAGCCGTCTCTCCTGCTCATAGTTTCCCAAATAGCCCACAATCATTAATTCGAACCCTCCCTTGTCCATCCAGCGCTCATAAAACCCGCCGGGCTCCCAGATATCGCGTTTTCCAGTAGCTTTCATCCAAACCGCTGATCATTACTCCTTTGCTGCTGGAAGCATGAATAAAGTGCCCTTGATCCGTATAAATGCCCACATGCGATGCTCCCGGTTCATACGTAGTGAAGAATACCAGATCTCCCGGCTGCAAACTGGTACGGTTTACCGGCTTACCGGCTTTGTACTGTACATCCGCCGTTCGCGGCAGTTTCAAACCATGTTTACCAAAAACATAGGAAGTATAACCGGAACAGTCAAATCCACCCGGCGCCGCGCCGCCGAATCGGTAGGGAGTGCCCAAATATTGCATAGCAGTTTTCACCACCGGAGCTGAATTTCGGCTGACCGGCGCTACAGAAGCTGCCGGATTCTTTTCTTTTCCAGCCGGACCTGGCGGTAACTTGCCACCGTTTATAGCCTGATAAACCGTTTCGTTGACAACACCGTCCGGAGTGAGCTGCAAAGACCGCTGGAATTCTTTTACCGCAGCCGCCGTCTGCCGATCATATTTGCCGGTAATGCCATCATGATAGTACCCCAGTTGCTTCAGTTTCAACTGCATTGTCGCCACGGCCAGTCCTTCGTCACCTTCCGCGTAGCGGACGCTGGCAGCGCTGGCATTAGCGGTATTAAAGGCATTCAACAGTAATACAATTACAATCATAACGCCCCAATGCCGCCACGCTGACATTCGTCTTGTTTTCATAATTACCGTTCCCTTCATTTTTTTATCCAAATTTTTCCGTAACACTTAATGGTTATGTTACTTCTCCAGTTATCAAAAAATTCCTGCACCGTCAGGCAAGAAAATCCGGGCATTATTGAACAGGCTGCATGGATGCCTACGGCATCCCGGCAAATTGAGCCGCGTACAGTGCCGCATATTCGCCACGCAGAGTTAACAACTCTTCATGCGTACCCATTTCCGCAACCCCTTCGTCCGTCAAAAAAACAATTCGGTCGGCGTTGCAGATGGTCGTCAGGCGGTGAGCGATAATCAACGTCGTGCGATTTTCCGCCAGCTTGGTCAACGCCAGCTGAATAATTCGTTCATTTTCATTATCTAACGCCGAAGTCGCTTCATCCAGAATAAGAATCGGCGGGTTTTTCAGGAAAATCCGGGCAATAGCAATCCGCTGCTTTTGACCTCCCGACAGTTTGACCCCCCGTTCACCAATATCGGTATCATAACCATTTTCTAACGCCACAATGAATTCATGCGCATTGGCCATACGGGCAGCGTTTTCAATTTCCTCGTCTGTAGCATTCAGCCGCCCATACGCAATGTTAGCCCGCAGGGTATCGGAGAAAAGAAACACATCCTGCTGCACAATCCCAATGTTTTCGCGTAACGATTTTTGAGTCAACTGGCGAATGTCCACACCATCAATACGGATCACACCAGCGTCCACCTCATAAAACCGTGGAATCAAACTGCATAGGGTAGTTTTTCCCGCACCGGAAGGTCCCACAAAAGCCACCGTTTCTCCCGCATTAATATGCAGACTGATATCATGTAACACCGCGCTATGGTCATTATAGCTGAAACTGACATTCTCCAACCGGATTTCTCCCCGCACCCGTCCGCATTCCCGGGAATCCGCCTTATCACGAATGTCCGGTTCCAGCTTCATAATTTCAGTGAAACGCGCAAACCCCGCCATTCCTTTCTGATACATCTCTGTCAGCAAGGTAATCCGCCTGACAGGCTGCAAGAAAATAGCAATATACAGTAAGAAACTCACCAGTTCTCCGATGCTCAGCCGGTTTTGACAAACCAGATAGCCACCGGCAGCCAGTGCGGTCAGATTCATTATATTCGATACAAAAGTAATTCCCGCATAATAACCGCCCATAACTCTAAAGGCTTTTTCCTTAGAAACGCGAAAGTTGGTATTCCCCTGACAGAATTTTTCCTGCTCATACCATTCATTCGTAAAGGATTTTACCAGGCGGACACCGGCAATACTGTCTTCCACCTGGGCATTAATATCGGCAATCCGCAGCCGCATATCCCGAAACACAGCCTTCATTTGCCGGTTCTTAACCAGTGCAAACCAGAGCAGTACTGGAATAAATGCCAGTAAAAGCAAGGCCAGTTGCCAGTTAACATTTAACAAGATAGTAAAGCTGCCGATCATAATTACCAAAACAACAAACAAATCTTCCGGACCATGATGGGCCAACTCGGCAATTTCATTTAAATCATTAACAATTCGCGACATGATATGCGCGGTCTTCGTGTTATCAAAATAAGTGAACGAAAGTTTTTGCACATGATCAAACAAATCCCGACGCATATCAAATTCCATACGGGCGCCCAATACATGCCCCAAATAATCCACCGTATATTGCAGCCCGGCATAACCCATATACAACAAAAACAGACCGGCAGCACCCCAAGACAGCAGGGCTACGTCACCGGCCGGTAAAACATCATCAATCATTTTTCTTACTGCTAATGGAAATATCAATTCCATTCCCGACATCAGCAACGCACAACTAAAATCTAATATAAACAGGGGTAAATGAGACCGATAATAGGGAAAAAAATATCTGATCATCCTGCGTAAAGCTCCTTTGAAATTTCTGGTCGATTGTGATTTATGTTTCTTGCGGCAACGGTTTATACGATTTATCCGCAAAGTTCAGACAGCGTTGGCCCGATGAGCGAAATACTTCCACACTGGGAATATTTTTAGTTTTAAAGCCAAACGCCTGACAGGCGTAAGGGAAATTCGGTTCCCAGGTTACCTGCAAAAAACGGCATTTGAAACAGTCTACCCGCTCTAGCCTCACAACGCTAACCTCCCGGATTCAGCACAATATGTTATAGAATAGTTTCATTGTAAACGAATTTTCTATCCAGTGCAAAGATTTTTCTATCTCTATTTTGTTCAGTGGCAAGAAAAAAATATTTTCAAAACCCTTTCCCTGCACACCCGGATCATAACTGTTATCCGTTCCAAATTCTCCTTTGGGGTTTATGTTTTTCTTTCGCAATAAAGCAGCAGAGCGACTAGCCCCAGGCCTCGCTCTGCTGCCTTTTTTACATACACACCATTACCGGCAACCTCAAAATCTCAACCGGCATGATCAGATACTAATTTTGGCACCCAGCAATTCCACAAAAGAACGCAGCCATTCCGGATGATTAGGCCACGCCTGGGCGGTCACGAGATTGTCATTTGTCACTACCGGCTGATTTTCCCACTTGGCGCCACCCAAGCGGCATTCCACGGCACAAGCCGGATAAGAGGTAACCGTATATCCGGACATAACGCCGGCAGCTGCCAATAACTGAGTACCATGGCAAATAGCCGCCACAGGTTTTTTCGCCGCAAAAAACGCTTTTACCAATTCAACAACTTCGCCGTGCATGCGGATATATTCCGGCGCTCTGCCACCCGGAATCACCAATCCTACATATTCTTCCATCTTGGCATCAGCAGCGGTAACATCCACCGGAATCCGGTGGCCGGTCAATTCAATATACGTATCCAACCCCGTAAAATCATGAACCACCAATTGCAACGTATCACCCGTCTTTTTCCCAGGCGCCGCCACGTCCACCTGGTAGCCCAACATTTGCAAAGCCTGTTGAGGTACTTTCACTTCATAATCTTCCGCACAATCACCAGTCAGGATAAGAATCTTTTTTGCCATTTTTTCAGCCCCCTTTTCCTGTTTACAGTTTACGGTGATACTGGGTTATCAAATAAGAGTTCTCCTTATCGTCAGATCTTTCCTTCCGTCAAACCCTATTTCGCGAAATTATTGTGTATTCTTCCGGACTATTGGCTTTGGGCATCTTTAACCCGAACGCCGTCAGCCATCCGGTCGAGCTCCGCAATCACGACTTCTTCCCCAGCGTACAATCCACCCAGCACTTCCATCTGATCATCATAGCGCCCGGCCAACTGCGCCTGTCGAAAAGAAATAATCCGATCCGGTTTGACAACATACACACCTATTTGTCCCCGCAGATTCACTACAGCAGCGGCAGGAACCATTAAAGCCGCCCGTTGGGATGCCGGAATTTTCATTTTACCTGACAGGCCACTTTTTAATCCCGGTCCGGTAAACAGCGCCCGCACCACGTACATTCCCGGCATATTCGCCGATGGCACCACTTCCGTAATCGGCACGGTTTCTTCCAGTTGTAACTCTTCGATCAGCACCACTGCCTTTTGTCCGGGTTTCACTTTTTCTGCCAAACGCCAATCAATCAAGCCTTCCATAACAAACTGGGAAGTGTCTTCGACTTTCATCAACATAACTTCCGGTAAAATATTATTACCGACATCCACTTTTCGTTCCGTGACCACTCCGGCAAACGGAGCCGACAAGCGCGAATTGGCCGTCAATGCCTGCGCTTCATCCCTGGCAGCCCGCATTCGGTCCACCCTCCCCTGAGCGGAGGCTACTGCATCCAGGTCTTCTTGCCGCTGCAATTCCACTTTTTCATTATCACGGCGCGAGATCGCCTGAACATTGTACAAGCCTCGAAAGCGTTGGTAATTGGCGTCGGAACGCGAAAGTTGCTGTTGGGCAGCATCCAGTTCATTCTGAGCTGACAATAGCGACAAACTGATTCCTTGCAACCGTTGTTTAATTTCCTCATCATCCAAAGTGATCAGCAATTGGCCTTCTGTTACATTGTCTCCTATTTTGGCGTCAATGGCTGTGATTCGTCCAGCGCTTTTGGCGGCAATCATCCCAACCCGGATCGCCTGCACTGCTCCGCTGGTTTCATAATATTCATCCACTTGACCCTCTCTGACTACCGTGACCGTCACACCGGCCACCTCCGGGTGCAGCGGTTCTTTTTTCACGCCCCATTGAATTCCATACGTACCCGCAGCAAACACGATAATGCTGATCACCGCTGCCAGCGCCAAAAAAATCCCGGCAGCCCGCAGCAATTCCTGTAGCAGGTTGCTGGTCAGCGCAGCTTTCAGGCGTTTGCCCCAATTGTTCTCTTCCTCCATAATATCCCTTCCCGTGAC
>DATMYQ010000136.1:0-11148 GCA_035560935.1 Patescibacteria group bacterium
GTAATAGGAGTGAATGATATGCCAGTAATTCGTCCAGTCTCTGACTTACGCAATAAGACTCCGGAAATTGAAGAAATTTGTATTAAAGAACAACAGCCTGTTTTTATTACCAAGAACGGTAATGGTCATTTGGTTATAATGAGCCAAAAATTGTTTGAAGAACAACAGGCGCTTCTGGATCTTTATGACAAATTGGACGAAGCTGAAGAACAAAGTCGTGCTGGAAAAACACGCCTATTTAGAGAAGTGATGGCCGAGCAGAGGAATCGAATAAATGCCAAAACATGAAATTCATATTACCGAAGCCGCGGTCCAAGATTTGACCGACATGATTGAATATATTTCTTTTGATAATCCAAGTGCAGCCTTGCAGTTAGCTGACGATATTGAGCGGCAAGTTTACCAGCTTGAAGATTTTCCATTGTTAGGTACAATACCAAAGAACCGCAGACTAGCTAACAAGGGATATAGCATGTTAATTGCAAATGATTATTTGGTCTTTTATATTGTGAGTGATGCAATCGTAGAAATTCGCCGGATTATATCTGGAAAAAGGCACTATTCACAGTTGTTGTGACCCTATCTTTTTCGAACAAACTGATTAAACCCGCATATAAATTAATAAAAACGGGGCAGATTAGAGGCTACTGAAACACCTTTCGTTGTTATAATCTATAATTCACTTTCCGCGTGCATCTGGAAAATACATGAAATAGTTTTCATGAAAGAAAATAGTTTTGCCCTTTGGGGGCGAATTACCTCCTTAGAGTCACGCTAAGGAGGTAATTTTCGTGAAACGGTACACTAAAGCCACTCAAACTCCCATGGTTGTCAAAATTGCGCACACTTATCTCAAACGACTGGATTTTTGCCGTTTTATCAATAAGATGGCATGTTGATCAAAGTACAACCTTTATCTGCTTGTACATCATTTTAAATCTTTAAAATCAATGATTGAATAAACAGCAGTATTGCGAAGAGATCCTTGCGGCGTCAATGAATCATTTCGCTGAATACCTTCTAGCGAAAAACCAAGCTTCTCGGCAATCGCTCTACTTCGCACATTTTTTTCATCGCATCGGATCTCTACTCTTTGTGCATTTAAAGAAGATAGTGCCAAGCCAGCAAGCAAGGGACACGTGGGGACGTTCTTTTTTTGTCAACATTTCATATCTGCCACAAAAGAAACGCCATGCTGTGCAAAAACGCATTGAAAATCGAACTAAATTCATCAAAGTGGGGGAATAATATCAACTTGCAGATGTTTGTTTTACTTTTAAGTAATAAACAATCGCGCTTTTTATAGTAAAGTGGATGATTTTATTTTATAAATTTTGTTTTGGCACAGCCAGACGTCCCTTCTGGCACTTTAATTCTTCGGACTTATAGGAATAATGCAAGAGTCTTCATTGCGCATGGATTTATAGTTATTGGACTCGCACGGAAGACCGGTATCTAAGTTCAAATCTCCTAAGGCCACCCAGGGCGGTTCTGGTCGACACGCTTTCAGAAAGACTCGTATCCATTTTAGAAGCACTAGAGCGTACAGAAACCATGATTCATTCCCAACTTTAAAACAAATTACCTGTCCCCGCGTCTCACTTTTAATACATTACCATCCCGCCATCAACGTTAAGAACTTGTCCTGTTATGTACCTTGCTTTTTTCGAAGCCAAGAATAGTACGGCATCTGCGACGTCTTCCGGGTTACCATAAAAACCCATAGGGATAGTTTGCAGCATCTTGTTGGAAACCTCTGCGGAAAGCACTTCTGTCATGTCTGACTGTATAAAGCCAGGAGCAATCGCATTGACTGTGACTCCCCGTTCTGCTAGTTCCTTGGCCGTGGTTTTTGTCAACCCGATTAAACCGGCTTTTGAAGCCGCATAATTTGCCTGTCCAATATTGCCCATCAAACCCACCACACTGGTTATGTTGATAATTCTGCCAGAATTTTGTGAGAGCATCTTTTTTGAGACGGCTTTCGTACAATTGAAAGCACCTGTTAAATTCGTACGAATAACTGCTTCCCAATCCGCACTCTTCATCATCATAAGTCTTGCATCTTTGGTGATACCAGCGTTGTTTACCAGAATATCGATACTGCCGAATTTCCGACCAATTGCTTTAATGATATTTTTTACCGATTCTTCGGAGGTAACATCAAGCATAAACCCATCTGTCTCCACACCAAACCGGGACGCAATTTCCTGCGCGACCATTTTAGCCTTATCTTCATTTGTGCCAGTAATAATTAATTTTGCTTGTTCCTCGGCGAGTTTTTCCGCTATTGCCTTACCTAATCCTCTGGTACTACCTGTAACGAGAGCAACTTTATCATTAATCCCTAATTCCATCAATTTTAGCCTCCTAATTATGAATAGCCATCATTTAATGAACGAATTCTACTCAATAGTTTTTCTGGACCAGCTAGAGTGGGACATCCTGCGCAGTTGATAATACCAATTAGGTCAAGATTTTGATCACTACTATATCTTTCAAATGCTCCCGTTCTCTTTCTTAAATCACGAAGACAACTAACTGATGAGCACCCCAAATCCTGAGTTGCTGCCGAACAAGTTAAGATGCCAATTCTCACTATTGCCCACCCCCTTTTCATAAACACCAGAGACTCCATGTGACAGTTCCGTCAAGTCAGCAACACTGGCTCTATCTCTCTTCTCTGTAATATTTACCAAGCAAACGCGAACGCCTGCCAAATTAATACAAATCCAGCAGGAGTTTTTCGTGTTTATCCATGGCACACAGCGCTCCTCCGCCATCCGATATTCAGCATTCTCGTTTTAATACTTCGTTTGTGATATTTTATGATTCAAGCGTTATCATATGCCGCTAGCGCAATCGGCAGTGCGCTGATCACCTTGTTCCCCACCGCCGGTAGCGGCAATAAGATCGCACTTTTTATTTCATCCCGGCTAACGCCAAGTTCTTTGGCATGTTTAACATGAAAAGGTATACCACTCAACAGGCCGCTTGCGGCCAGTACCGCAATATACGCGACTTCTTCGGTTTTTGAGTCTAACGCGCTTGTTTTATCAAGCTTTTTTACAGTGTCCATCCAAGCCTGCGCCTGTTCCGGCGCTTCCTGCATAAAACAGGTAAATGCATCGCGAACTTGTTTCATTACTTACACCTCTATTGCTATTTTCTAAAATCCATTTAAATCTCCCCAGTTAAAAATCCAGTTACACGTTTTTCTGTAGTGCCTTCGTCAAGAAGTATTGCGAATGCCCGGCGGGACAATTTTCGATAACGCCAAATATTTTATATCCATTCTTGATATAAAATTCAGGCGCCTGAAAACTATAGGTATCCAATTGAATCAATGTACAGCCCCGTTCCATCGCTATTTCCTCGACCCTTCGTAAAAGTTTACTTCCATACCCCGTTCCACGATATTTTTCATCAATCCAAAAAATATCAACACGGCACTTCCCCCAGTAATTAATCGTATTGGCATTGATCCCTCCGGCAATATTTCCCGCTGAATCTTTCAATACGATATTTAACGGTTCCAACGCCAAGATTCCGTCCAACGGAACTTTTTGCATATTATATTCTCTAAGTCGCTTCTTAACATACAATGCCGAATCGTCGTCACCTTCGCAAATGATCATTTGCGGTTCATTGCATTGATTATCCCCCATTATAAGCACCTCTCTGCGGAAATATATCCCCCATTAGTAGCGGCCCAGGATTATTGCCCGTCCTGAAAAAACCAGTCCCGTATCGTAGCCGTTCCAAACGATATCTGCCTGATCTGCCTGCAAACTTTATCTAATAGGTCCAAAACATATTTTGAATTTCTTTGATATTACTGGTCTTATTTAATGCCAGCATCAGCAGCACTCTCGCTTTTTGGGGGTTTAACGAGTCGGCGGCAACAAATCCGCATTCATCGTCGTTAACCGCGCCATTACGAGTAACAATCCCGCTCATTACCCGGCTGCTTCTTACAATGACGATACCTTGTCGGGAGAATTCCACTAATGTTTCCTTCATACATTTTGACATTCCGCCATTACCAATTCCAGCATGAATAAGCCCCTTTGCCCCTGCTTCTACTGCCGCATGAGCTAAAGTGGCATTATAGTCGGCATAAGCATACAGAATATCTACTTGGGGAAGTTTTGTATGCTCGTTAATCTCAAATTCGGTCTCTAGCGTATGTTTTCTGGCCGGGAAACGATAAAAACTGGGAACGGATCCTTGAATATAACCTAAACACCCTAATTCCGGCGCTTTAAAAGTATCCTGCAAGGAAGTATTCGTTTTGGTGACATCACGGCCGCAGTTTATGGTATCGTTGAGACAAACCAGCACGCCTTTACCCACGGCCTGGTCACTGGCCGCCAGCACTACGCCATCGTATATGTTTTTGGGCCCATCAGTGCTAATCGCCGTGGATGGCCGCATGGCGCCAACTAAAACCACTGGTTTGCGGCTCTTCACTACTAGATCGAGGAAATATGCCGTTTCCTCCAAGGTATCGGTCCCGTGGGTGATAACAATCCCATCAACTGACTGCTGACACAATAGTTCATTAACACGTTTGGCCAGTTTAATCCATATGTCAAGACTCATATCCGAGCTGTCAATTTGAGCAAATTGTTCGCCAGTAATATTGGCAACTTTTTGCAACGGTGGAATTTGAGTGATCAACGTATCAATCGATATAATCCCCGAGGTATAAGATAGCGTTTCTTCGCTGCTGGAAGCACAACCTGCAATCGTACCGCCGGTAGCCAAAATTACAATGTTCTTCATATAGTTCCCTTCTGAATATCATTGGAGTCATGCGCCCGCTGTTTAAGGGCTTTATTGATGCACAGGAAGCGCAGGTTTTGATCATTTTTTGAAAAAGCAGCCATTCTTACTTAAAACCGCAAGAGGTTTAATCCAATTTCATTGTCAAAACCGCGTTCAAGCTCGCCCTCGATGACATCCATGATGATTTCGGCGGTACAGCTTACCCACGCTGCCGTTAAGTGTCCGCCAAAGGCATTGTAGTCACGATCCGTAAGGGTGATATGCGCATGCAGATATACTTCTCCGTTCATTCGGCTCACGTTCCCCACAAGACCAACAATTTCCATATCTTTTTCCAACTTCATGGAATGATACTCTTTGGTGCGAGGATCAAACAGCCCGATTACAGCCTCGCCGACAGCACCAATTCCCGTCAAGCTTGCCAGCTTTATATTGTTTTCCCTGCAAACCTGTTTCAGTACCTCAACAATTTCTTCTTGCTTATCGCAGCGGATCACAATTTTTGAGCCGAATCTCTTCATTTCCATCTCAACGCATCGCTCCTTCAATAAGTTTTTCTATTTTTACCGTCCAGTCCGGGCCGGAAAAGATCTGATGCACAGGGGAAAAACTATTCCCATAATAGGGAAACCGATAATAATACCAGCACAAGAAATGTGGCCCTGCGTTTAACTGATTTGCTCATATATTTTCCTCCCGGCCTGATGTCACATGTCCCGATTACTCCAGCTCTTTAATACGCTTCCTGGCCTGCTCTATCCACGCATCACCGGGCTTGGCGTACTGAAGAAATCGTTCAAAATTTTCTATCGCCTCTTTCCTTCGTCCAATGTCCGCAAGCGTATTCGCTTTTCTGTAATAGGCATAAGCATATTCGGGATTAATAGCAATAATCATGTCAAAATCCGCTATAGCCTGCTCATATTGACGCAAATTCTGATAAACGATACCTCGGTTATAATACGCTTCGAAGTATTTGGGATTTAAATCCACCGCCCTGTTATAATCCTCAATGGCTAAAGTATATTGTCCCTGGCTGTTATATGAAATTCCACGATTTCGATATAAAATGGGGTTTCGCGAGTCCAGTTCAATGGCTTTGCTATAATCGGCTATTGCATTTCCGTATTCACCTTTTGCGTTGTAAGTAAAAGCGCGTTCCCAGTAAGCATAAATATAATAGGGATCCAATTGAATGGCTTTTCCAAAAGCTAAAATAGCATTACTATAATCATTTTGTCTTTGAAACTCTTTCCCTTTATCGAACCATTGTTTCTGAGTCAACGTCACACTTTGTTCCGCCGCCAAAATAGAGCTCACGGGAACCACGAGAAGGAGAAGTGCAACCACCAGTGTAAAATACAATCGTTTTGTGATTTGCATTAAGTCCACCTCCCTTAATTATTGGACACTTGGAGACGTTCTAACGTTCCGCAGTTTTTTTATTTTCGCTTGCATTTCAGCGCTGATTTGTTTGACAAGCTCTGCATTGTACGCACCTGTCGGCAACATAAGTCCAGGGTTAGAAGATATAGCCGGATTCGAAACCAGCTGATTCGCCGCGATTGCATAGGAACGGGACTTCGCAGCCAGCGATTGCTCATCGCACGAAGGATCCACATTGGTCGTAAAAATCGAAATCGTATTGTCGCTGTTGCTGACGATCTCGAACATGCGAAACTGCTGCGGGAAATCCCGGAGGGATGAAGTTTCGACCTGCCAGAAGCCAAGTTCCGGCCGGTCTGGGTCAGGCGACTTGAAAGCGGTAACGGTATTGAAATGTCGATGTCCCGCAATCCACATCAGGAGATTCGGGTATTCATGCAGCTTGGTGAACAGCGCCGTCTCAGATACATAAGCATGCTCCCACCAGCTCATAAAAGCCCCCGGTTTTTCGACACCAATCGGTATGTGGGCAGCGATGATCATCAGCTGTCCTTGCGCCTGACCCTCATCCAGTTCATCGACAAGCCATTCATAGCGTTTCTGATCTACTGCGCCATGCCACTTATAGCCTTCCGTATTGGCATCGTCCTCCCGCTGGGTATCGTCAAGCACAATCACTTTAAGCGGCAGGTCCGCCTTCGGCGCGAAGCTATAGCAGGCAAAATCTTTCTCAACGTTGGCCCGGTTGAAACCGTGACCGACGGGGTGGGTTGAGGTATGAAAAAATTCGTTGATCCATTCCTGGCGCGACAGGGAACGCCGGCCGGGATCGGCGACGACCTTGGGCGGGGTGGAAAAGTCTGCTACTGGTCCGAGACCGATAATAGCACCGTACGGCGTCCGTCCGTCGATGGTTCCCATGTAGAAGCCGCGGCTATCAAGGCCACGCGGGTCCCGGAACACATCGCCCAAATTGAGAATCTCCTCCCCAATATAGGCCTGCCGGAGATAATCGTTCACAGGGGCTGTTCCCATCCAGAAATGGTCGTGGTTGCCGAGAGTCTGGTACCAGGGAATCGACTGATCCAGTCCAACCGCTCTATACGGTTTCTGATAATCAATGGTACCGGCTCCGGCGTGAGCACCGGAGCTGGGAATGATCTCCTTGCCGTCAAGGATATCGATGTACCAGCGAAGTTCGTTATACTGTGAACTGTTGCAGGCGTCACCCAGAGCGATACCGAAGTCAATCGGCGATTGTTTATGGAAGGCGTTGATGGTTTGAACGGCGGCGTCGAGAACGTGAGTCGTATAGGGCATAACCGCTGAATAGGCCGAATTTATCCCGTCTTTCAGCCCCAGATAAATCGCCTGTGCCGGCGATTCCTTGTCCGTGATATGGATGTCACTGATCGTAAAGAAACGCGCCAGTTGTAAGCTTTTGGTAACCAAGGCATCGGTATAGTTATCCGGCATCAGGTCCAATCTTTTTTCATAGCCGATTCCTGCGCCGACTTTCCAAGCACCATAGCCATACTGTGCAAATTGGGCAACCTCGGTAGGAAGAAGTTTCGGCGAAGTGACAGGTACGGGAACAGGCATTACGGTTCGTTCCAGAGTTGTACCGTAGATCGCCGCTGCTTCGGCCGGATTCAGCCATTCGACGGAAACTTCTCCGATCCCCGCCAATGCCGCCCCTCCAGCCAGTCCTGTTTTGATAAAAGTCCGCCGCGATAATCTCGTCATTTATTCTCCTTTGCCCTTATCGAAATACTTTTCGACTCGGTTGGCAGCATTCTGGCGGTTGATATTTTATTGAAATTGGCAGCGTTTTTGCACAGCCTGACGTCCCCATGTCACTCAGAAGGGCCATCTCGCCGATGGCCCTTATAATTTCTTATAACAGAAAATCCGTAGACAGAAACTTTGACTTATCCCCTTTAACAATTTCCGTGATCATTTTTTTGTTCGCGGGAGTGATTTTCGCCGCCACCAGCGTACGGATCGAAAATGCCCGCAAAGCATCGGTCACCGACAGCGTTCCTTCCGCCGAGTCTTTGCGTCCGGTAAAAGGGAATCCATCGGGTCCGCGCTGGCATTGGCTGTTGATATTTACCCGGCAAACTTGATTGACCAGCGGATCGATCAGACTAGCCATCATATCCGCATCAGTCCCAAAAATGCTGACCTGCTGTCCATAATTGGAATGAATCACGTATTGAATCGGTTCGTTAATGTCGTTGTACCCGATAATGGGAACAACCGGGCCAAACTGTTCTTCTTTATAGACCCGCATCTTATCATTGACGGGATATAATATTGCGGGATTGACCAGCGGACCGCAATGTGTCCCGCCCGACGGATTAATCACCGTGGCGCCGTGACTGACGGCGTCTTCTATCAAGTCACTTAAATATTGAACTTTTTTCGTTTCGGGAAGCGGCGTAATTTTCACCCCCGGCTCCCAGGGCATCCCTGTCTTGAGCGCGTTCACTTTCTCAGAGAAAAGCTTCAGAAATTGATCAATGATCTGGTTATGGACAAATAAAATTTTCAGCGCCGTGCACCGCTGACCATTAAAAGATAGCGAGCCTGCAATGGCTTCTTCCACCGCTTGGTCCACATCCGCATCCGCCAATACGATACCGGCATTTTTCGCTTCGAGCCCCAGCACGCTTCGCAAACGGTGAGGCTTGGGATGCATTTGTTTAAGAGTGTCGGCCACCGAACTGGACCCGATAAACGCCAGCACATTAATTTTCCCCGAACGCATAATAGGACCCACCACGTTTTGTCCTGAGCCGTATACCGTATTGACGACGCCGGGCGGAAACGCCTCCTGAAAGGCTTCCAGTAGCGGAGAATGCAAGAGCACTCCCAATTTAGGCGGTTTAAAAACCACAGTATTCCCCATAATCAACGCCGGAATCAGGGTGGTAAAGGTTTCGTTCAACGGGTAATTAAAGGGCCCCATGCATAATACCACCCCCAGGGGAGCACGTCTAACCTGGGCTAATATTCCCTGTTCAATAGTAAACCGGGATGCCTTACGGTCCACCACTTTTAATGCTTCAATGGTGGCCACAATATATTCCACAGTCCGGTCAAACTCTTTTTCAGAATCTGGCAATGGTTTCCCGATCTCCCACATGAGCAGTTTGACCACTTCATCCCGTTTTTCAATCATTTTGCGGACGAAGGTTTCCATGTGCTTTATTCTTTGTTCGACGGACATGGTCGGCCATTGCCCGCAGCCATTGTCATAGGCTTTTTCCGCTGCTGCCAGAGCTTCCATCGCCTCTTTTTCAGTAAGGATGGGATAACAGCCCAAAAACACGGGTTTTGCTATCCCATCCTGCAACACATGTATGGGAGATCGGACCTCCTGGCAAGAACCTTCCCAGTGTCGTATTTCGCCATCAATTAAATAACATTTTTGCTGTATCGGTTGTTGAATTCGAAATGCTTCCGGAATTTCCGCTTCAGCGGGAAACACATTCTTGCTTTGTTCGTTTTCCCTCAATCGACTCACACTCCCTAATACAAATTTCCTACTGCTTCATTATATCATTTTCCAAAATGCAGGAAAGCTTCAAAATTGAATTCATCCATGTTATCACACCACCATAATCCGTCCAAGTACATGTCCCCTTCGTCCACAAAACCGCACCCTGCGCTTTGCGCAAAGTGCGGTTTTGTCCAGAGCCGTTTAAATATATTAAGGGTTTATTCTTTCTTTAAATACTTGCTTGCCGTTTAAGTATTCAATAATTACAACGCTCTTTATGGCGTTGTGATTTTCGTCTATCGACAGCTTGCCGGAAGCAAGTTCAATATCTTTGGTAGCCGCCAGAGCCTGACGGATTTTTTCCGGCTCAGTGCTGTTGGCGCGCTGAATAGCGTCGACAAGAATATAAGCGGCATCATAAGCGAGAATAGCCGTAGAGTCGGGCAATAACCCATACGCCTTCTGGTATTCTTCTACAAAGGACTTACACTTGGGACTGGTATCATCCACCGTGAAACTATTAGTAATATATGTATGGTTCAACGCGTCCGGACCAGCCAATTCAATCAGTTTCGGCGAGTCCCATCCATCCCCGCCCAGAAAAGGCACGGTGATACCCAGTTCACGAGCTTGTTTGATAAGTTTGCCCACTTCTTCATAGTAGGCCGGAATATAAATCATATCAGGATTCGCTGCTTTGATCTTGGTAAGGATACTTTTAAAGTCCAGGTCTTTTTGTAAAAACGCTTCTTCAGCGATAATCGCACCGCCGCCTTTGGTGAAGGACTCTTTGAATACTTGCGTCAGACCTTTGCTGTAATCGGCGCTTGAATCGGTCATGATAGCAACATTTTTCGCTTTGAGAGTGTTCAGGGCAAAGTTAGCGGCCACCTTTCCTTGAAGGGGATCGATAAAGCAGGCCCGGAACACCCAGTCCTTGGCTTTGCCGGTACTTTCGTTAAGGGTTACTCTGGGGTTAGTGGTGGACGCGGCAACCAACGGTTTCTTGTTAGCTTCCGCTACAGCGCCGCCTGCAATACCGCAGGAGCTGACGCTAAAGCCAGTAACTGCGACCACTTTATCCTGAGTAATCAGCTTAGTCATGGCATTGGCAGCCTCGGACGGCTCCCCTTTATTGTCGGCGATGACCAATTCGATCTGTTTGCCGAGTACGCCGCCTTTGGCATTGATTTCTTTAAAAGCCAGTTGCGCACCATTCATCGAGGTCTTCCCGTATGAAGCCGTATTCCCCGTCAGTTCATAAACCACACCGATCTTGATGTTCTGGCTATTATTAGCGCTGCCGCCCTTACCGCTGTCGCCACAGCCAGCAAACAGAACACTAACCATAAGCACCACAACAAGAATACCCACTGTCTGTAAATTCCTTAATTTACCCAAATCCACTTCCTCCTCACTTTTTTCCCAAAATGTATTATCGACTGAATTAAGCATTATTGTAT
>DATMYQ010000137.1:0-15709 GCA_035560935.1 Patescibacteria group bacterium
CCCGTCATTCGGTCAATTCTCGTTCTAACCCTGCGTGTTTTTCAAAGCCCAGTCGATGCGTACCGCATCTATCGATGCAATATGCATCGAATCATTTTTCTTGTTTCTTGATTAAAGCTTTTAATTATAAGGATTTATCTCCGATGCATCTTGCCTCATTCTTTTGAAGAAAAACTGCCAGATTTTATCCTCTGGCAGTTTTCCTCTCCTGGAGAAGCCAGGCCCGCATTGGCAGCTTACTTTTCCGCCAATTTTTTGTACATCCGGTATTTTTCCGCCGCTGCCTTTTCCGCTGCCGCAAACAGGGTTTCGGCTTCGTCGGGGAAGGTACGCACCAACGAGGAATAGCGCACTTCACCCATCAGGAAATCGCGGAAACTGGTTTTCGGTTCAGCAGAATCGAGAATAAAGGGATTTTCACCCGCCTGTTTCCGTTCCGGATGGAAACGGTACAGATGCCAGTAACCAGCGGCTACGGCGTTCTTGGCCTCTTGCTGGGAACAACCCATGCCGCTGGCCAGGCCGTGGCTGATACAGGGAGCGTAGGCGATAATCAGCGAGGGTCCGTTATAGCTTTCGGCTTCTTTCAGCACTTTGATCAAATGTGCCGGATTGGCGCCCATGGCCACCTGAGCTACATACACATAGCCATAGGTCATGGCCTGCATGCCCAGATCTTTTTTCTGAATCTTCTTCCCGGACGCGGCAAACTGGGCCACAGCACCGATCGGAGTCGCCTTGGAAGACTGTCCGCCGGTATTGGAGTAGACTTCGGTGTCCACCACCAGGATATTGACATTTTCGCCCGAAGCCAGCACATGATCCAGGCCGCCGTAGCCGATGTCATAGGCCCAGCCGTCGCCGCCGTACATCCACATGGATTTTTTCGTCAGATGTTCCCGGTTGCTCAAAACGTATTCTTTGAGCGTCTGGGCTTCGCCGCTCAGTTTGGCCGCCGTCAGCGTCTCAGCCAGTTTCAGGGTTGCCGGCCGGTTGCCGCTGTCCGCCTGGGCCTGCCATTCTCCGATCGCCGCCTGCAGCGCCGGATCCGCGGCCTTGTTTTTCAACTCCGCCAGTTTGGCCAGCAGCCGTTCCCGCTGCTGTTTCACCGCCAGGCACATTCCCAGGCTGAATTCCGCGTTATTTTCAAACAGGGAATTGGACCAGGCCGGGCCACAGCCTTCCTGGTTAACGGTGTAAGGGAAGCAGGGAACCGCCGAACCCCAGGCCTGGGTGCAGCCGGTGGCATTGGCCACGTACATCTTTTCGCCAAACAGCTGGGTCATCAGTTTCATATACGGGGTTTCACCGCAACCGGCGCAAGCTCCGGAGAATTCCAGCAAGGGCTGTTCAAACTGACTGCCCTTCACGCTGAATTTGTCCAGCGGGTTGGCTTTGGCCGGCAGCTTCACCGCATATTCCCAGTTGGCCACTTCCGTTTGCTGGCTGTCCAACGGTTTCATTTCCAGCGCTTTTTCTTTCGCCGGGCAAACTTCGACACAGCTGCCACAGCCGTAGCAATCCAGCGCCGACACCTGCATCCGGTATTGATACGCATCCAGTCCGGAGCCTTTGCCCGGTTTGGTGACAAAATCCGCCGGCGCCGCTGCTTTTTCCGCCTCCGTTAGTAAATAGGGGCGGATTGCAGCATGAGGGCAGACGTACGCGCACTGGTTGCACTGCAAGCATTGTTCCGGTTTCCATTCCGGGACGTCCACCGCGATACCCCGTTTGTCATAGGCTGAAGTTCCCAGCGGGAACGTGCCGTCTTCCCGTCCGACAAAAGCGCTGACGGGAATGTCGTCGCCTTTGAGCGCGTTAATCGGCATGGCAATGTTCCGGATAAAGTCCGGCAGGTCGGTTCTGACTGCCGCAACCGCGTCCGTCGCATCCTTCCAGGCCGCCGGAATCTCCACCGCCCGGACGTCGCTGATGCCCCGGTCGATGGCGGCATTGTTCATCGCGACAATCTGATCACCCTTTTGGCCGTAGGTTTTTTCCACAGCGCTCTTCATATAGCCAATCGCCTGTTCCACCGGAATCACCTTGGTCAGTTTGAAGAAAGCCGCCTGCAAAATGGTATTGGTGCGGTTGCCCATGCCGATTTCCTTGGCAATGGCCGTGGCATCAATGATATAGAGCCGGATGTTTTTCCGGGCCACTGCCCGTTTTACGGGCGCCGGCAGTTTATCGGCCAGTTCCTGGCCGCTCCAGCCGCAGTTTAGGAGCAGTACGCCTTCCGGCTTCAAATCGCCGACGATATCATATTTATCCAGGTAGGAAGGATTATGGCAGGCAACAAAATCCGCCGCTTTGACGTTATAAGTGGAACGAATCGGCTGTTTGCCAAACCGCAGGTGGGATTTGGTGATTCCGCCGGATTTTTTCGCATCGTATTCAAAGTAAGCCTGGGCATACAGATCCGTGTGATCGCCGATAATCTTGACGGAATTTTTATTGGCGCCCACAGTGCCGTCGGAACCCAGTCCCCAGAATTTGCAGTTGATGGCGTTGACGCCGGCCAGCACGGGTTCTTCACCCACGTTAAGCGACAGGCCGGTGACATCGTCGTTAATGCCCACGGTAAAATGATTTTTCGGAGCGGCATTCATCATATTCTGGTACACCGCCATAATCTGGGCCGGGGTCACGTCTTTGGAAGAGAGGCCATAACGGCCCGCCAGAATCCGCGGACGGGTCACCTGATCCACGACTGCGGCGCAGACATCCAGGTACAGAGGCTCGCCCAGCGCGCCCGGTTCTTTGGTCCGGTCCAGCACCGTCAGGGTTTTGACCGTCGCCGGCAGTTCCTTCAGGAAATGCTGCAGCGAGAACGGGCGGTACAGGTGCACCTGCAGGTAACCGGTCTTTTGGCCCTGCCGGTTCAGTTCGTCCACTGTTTCCTCAATGGTGCCGCTGACCGAGCCCATGGCCACAATAACCTGTTCGGCATCCGGCACGCCATAATAATTAAACAGCTTATAGTTGCGACCGGTCAGTTTGTTGATCGCGTTCATATATTCTTCCACGATTGCCGGCAATTTGTCGTAGAAGGGGTTGCAAACTTCCCTCGCCTGAAAGAACACGTCAGGATTCTGGACGCCGCTGCGCAGCACCGGGTGTTCCGGGTTCAGCGCGCTTTTACGGAACGCGGCGAGCGCGTCCTGGTCCACCAGGGCATAAAGATCCTGATAGTCCAGGCAATCGATTTTCTGAATCTCGTGGGAGGTTCGGAACCCGTCGAAAAAATGCAGAAACGGTACCCGCCCTTTAAGCGCGGCCAAATGCGCCACGCCGCTCAGGTCCATAACCTCCTGAACGCTGCCGGTGGCCAGCATGGCAAAACCAGTCTGCCGACAGGACATCACGTCGGAATGATCGCCGAAAATAGAAACGGCATGTGTACCCACGGTCCGGGCGGTGACGTGCAGCACGCCCGGCTTCAGCTGACCGGAGATCCGGTACATGGTCGGAATCATCAGCAGCAAGCCCTGTGACGCCGTATAAGACGTGGTCAGCGTACCCGCCTCCAATGCTCCGTGCATCGCCGCCACAGCACCGGCCTCCGACTGCATTTCCGTCAGTCGTACCGTCTGTCCGAAGAAATTTTTCTTTCCCTGAGCCGACCATAAGTCAACGTGCTCCGCCATCGGCGAAGACGGTGTGATTGGATAAATGGTCGCCACTTCCGTGAATGCGTACGAAACATAGGCTGCCGCTTCGTTGCCATCCATGGTTTTCATGTTTTTGTCCATCTCTATTCCCCCTACCCTTGACTTTATGCTTTCTATTTCTTGCTTATTATAGCCGCAGCGGAAAATTCCTGCTTTTTACTCATCATTAATTGCACAAAAGTCTATTCCGCGCCCACCAATCAAAAATCCGGCACTGTTTTTTCCTGCCATCCGGGATTATTTTACTCCGTCCGATTGTGGCTTCAAACCATATTTTCTGATTTTACGCAGAACCGTCGTCTGATCCACACCGGTCACCCGGGCAATTTGCCGGCTGCTGCTGTGCAGCGTCAAAGCCTGCGCCAACAGTTGTTTCTCGACCGCCGCCACCGCCTGGGGGATGGTACTGGAGCGGCTGACGCTGATCGTATGGGAAGCGCCATCCGAACGGTAATGGGCGATATCCATGTCCTGTACCGGCGGTAAAATCGTCATTGGATCTTCATCGCCCAGCACCACCATTCGTTCCACCATATGTTTCAGCTGGCGGATATTCCCCGGCCAGGAGTAGTTCTCCATAAACTTCTGCAACTCCGGGCTCAACCGTTTATTCTGGCCGTAGCGCCGGTTGCTTTCGTGTAAAAAATACATGCACAGCGGCCGGATATCTTCCGGACGCTCCCGCAGCGGCGGAATATGAAAATGGATGACATTCAGCCGGTAGTATAAGTCTTCACGAAACTTATTGTCCGCCACCATTTTCGCCAGATCTTTGTTCGTGGCCGCCACAATCCGCACATTAACCGGCGTCGGAACACTGTCGCCTACCCGGGTAATCTCGCCGGTATCCAGCACCCGCAGCAGCTTGACCTGCAACGCAAAGGGCAGATCTCCGATTTCATCCAAAAATAAAGTTCCCCCGTCCGCCGTCTCAAACAGTCCTTTTTTGCCATGTTTCAAGGCGCCGGTAAACGCGCCGCCCACATAGCCAAAGAACTCCGATTCCAGCAGTGTATCGGGAATGGCGCCGCAGTTCACGGCGACAAACGGCGCTTCTTTCCGGGCACCGTGTTCATGAATGTACCGGGCCAACACTTCCTTTCCCACTCCGGATTCACCGGTGATCAATACAGTAATGTCCACGGAGCTGACTTTTAATGCCGCCTGGAACACGCAGTTAATCCGGCGGCTGACCGTCACCGGTCCACTTATTTGGGCGCCTTCCAGCCGCTTATAATACAGTTCCTCCAATTCCTGGGCCCGTTCCAGTTGTTCCCGCAACAGCACCATTTCCGACATATCGCGGCAATTGCCAATGACCAGCCGCACTTGCCCCTGTTCATCCAGAATCGGTTTGGCCGTGACCATGACCACTTTCCCGGGGATCAGGTTGGTATGGGTCCGGGTCACATGCCTTTTGGTGTCCAACGCTTCGATACAGGCGGTTTTTTTGTAGGGACTGTTATCGGCAAACTCACGGAAATTTTTCCCTTCCACCTGGCGCCGGTCTAATCCGGTAATGCGAAAATAGGAATCGTTGACCAGCACAACATCCGCATGGCCGTCGATGACCAGAATGCCATCATAGGATTGTTCCACAACGGCGGAAATTTCTTCCAGGGTCAGACTGATACGCGACTGGCCCGGACAAGTTGGCTCTGTCATGCCAGATTTCACTCCCCGCAATCGATTTTATGAGTCTTTCATATATTTATATGCCTATGCGAAAAATCCTTTTATTCGCCGCAACCTTTCAGTCATTGCAGAAAATGATTGTTTTTCGGAGAATTGTTTTATATTAGGAGGTCTTGCTATAATAAGATTAGATCATTTGAGAAGCGAGGTGAACAGCGTTGCGAATCATTGTGGCGCCGGATTCATTTAAAGGCAGTCTGTCCGCCGTGGCGGTGGCGCAGGCTATGAAACAGGGTATTCTCACCGTATTTCCCGACGCCGAAGTCATTGAGGCACCGATCGCCGATGGCGGCGAAGGCACCGTCGAGGCACTGAGCACCGCTACCGGCGGGCAGGTAATCCACCATCGCGTAACCGGACCGTTGGGAGAGATGGTGGACGCTGGTTGGGGCATCCTGGGTAACGGGAAAACCGCAGTGATGGAAATGGCCGCCGCCTCCGGCCTGCCACTGATCCCACGGGACAAACGCGATCCGCGCCGGGCCACCACGTTGGGTACGGGGGAGCTGATCCAGGCGGCACTGGACCGCGGCCTGCGCAAAATCATCATCGGCATCGGTGGCAGCGCCACCAATGACGGCGGCAGCGGCATGGCCAAAGCTCTGGGGATTCGTTTTCTTGACGCATCCGGACAGGAACTGCCGGATGGCGGCTCCGCGCTGGCCCGACTGGACCGCATCGACCTGTCCGGAGCTGACCCCCGTCTGGCGGCGACAGAAATATTGGTCGCTTGCGACGTGGACAACCCGCTCTGCGGTCCCCGGGGCGCATCGGCGGTATACGGTCCGCAAAAAGGTGCCACGCCCGACATAGTCACAGAGCTGGATCAGGCCCTGGACCGCTTTGCCATCGTGGCGCAGCAGGCCACCGGCCGCGACGCGGCCAACCTGCCGGGAGCAGGCGCCGCCGGCGGTTTGGGTGCCGGACTGTTGTTCTTTACTAACGCCCAGCTCCGTCCCGGCGTGGAAATGATCCTGGAGGCAATCCGCTTTGATACTCTGGTCCGTCAGGCCGATCTGGTCATTACCGGCGAAGGCAATACCGATTTTCAGACCGCGCATGGCAAAGCTCCCGTTGGTGTGGCCAAAATCGCCAAGCAATACGGCGTTCCGGTTGTCTGCCTGTCCGGCGGCCTGGGTACCGGCTGCGACGCCGTGCTGGCGCAGGGAATTGACGGGTTGATGAGCATTGTTCCCGGCCCCATCGCGCTGGAAGAATGCCTCCGTCAGGCGCCGGAACTGCTGGCCGCCGCCACCGCCCGTCTGTGCCGGTTGCTTGCGGTCGGCGCCAATATACCGGTTTTGCGCAACTAACCGCAAAAGTCACAAAGGCTTTTTGGGCTTGGTGACTTTGCCTGAACACATTATTGCTAAGAATAATCAGCAGGAATTTTTTCATTCAGCTCGAAATTAACCCGGGAGGTGAATTAATTATGAGTGAATTTCAAAATGTAACCGTCGTGAAAGCGGCCAACGTGTATTTTGACGGCAAGGTCACCAGCCGCACCGTCAAATTTGCCGACGGCAGCCGCAAAACGCTGGGCATCATGCTGCCCGGCGAATATGACTTCAGTACCGCTGCGGCGGAAGTCATGGAAATCCTGGCGGGTGAAATGGATATTCTGCTGCCGGGAGCCACAGAGTGGCAAACCATCCAGGCGGGGCAGGAGTTTTCCGTTCCGGCCAACTCACGCTTTCAGCTGAAGGTAAAAAGCGTCGCCGACTACTGCTGCTCCTACATTACGAAATAATCTGTCTTCCTTAGCAGCCGGTTGCAGAACCGGTTGCTTTTCACATTTTTCAAAGAAGGATTTTTGCGTGAAGGCTTAGAAGTAGTTAAATCGGAAAATAAATACTACATAACAAGGAGTGTATAATATGAAAACAATCAAAGGAACCAAAACTGCCGAAAATTTAATGAAAGCCTTTGCCGGGGAATCCCAGGCAAGAAATCGTTATACTTACTATGCTTCCGTCGCCAAAAAAGAAAATCTGATCCAAATTTCCAACCTGTTTGTGGAAACAGCCGATAACGAAAAGGAACACGCCAAACGGTTCTTTAAATTTTTACTGCCGGAAATGAACGGCGAAATGGTTGATATTCATGCCGCCTACCCGGTGGCTCTGGGTGATACGAAAAACAACCTGAAAGCCGCTGCCGACGGCGAACACGAAGAATGGGCGGATCTTTATCCTGCGTTCGCCGATGTGGCCGATCAGGAAGGTTTTGCGGAAATCGCCACGATTTTCCGTAAAATATCGGAAGTGGAAAAGCGCCACGAGGCCCGCTATCGCAAACTGTATGACAATCTGATCAAAGGTACGGTGTTCGCCAAATCCGCTTCCCTCGAATGGAAATGTGACAACTGCGGCTATATCCACACCGGTACCGCGGCCCCGGCCCAATGCCCGGCCTGTGCCCATCCGCAAGGATACTTTGAAGTTTTTAAAGAAACCTACTAAACCGGAATATTTCGGTCTTGAAGTCTTGGCCGCGATCTAAGCGCCCAACGAAAAAACCGCCCCTTGCCGTTGCGAAGGAGACGGTGTTATCGGTTACGATTATTAAACAGGCGTCCTGGTCCCTTGCGTGTTGTCGCGTGGACCAGGACGCCTGTTGATTAATAGTGTTACATTTTTTTTACGAATTCCGATTTTAATTTCATCGCGCCAAAGCCGTCGATATGACAGTCAATATTATGGTCTCCTGCAACCAGCCGGATATTTTTTACTTTGGTTCCTATTTTGATAGCCGCTGAACTTCCTTTGACTTTCAGATCTTTGATCATCGTGACGGAATCTCCATCCTGCAACAAATTGCCGTTGGCATCTTTGGCGATCAAATGATCTTCATCCGCTGTGTTAGCTTTTGCCGGCGACCATTCATGGGCGCATTCCGGACAAATCAACAGGTTTCCGTCTTCATATATATATTCCGACTTACACTGGGGACAATTGGGCAATTCAGCCATCGTTGCACAGTCTCCCTTTCGTTATCATTGATTTTTGGCGCTGGCTTGCAACGCCCGCATCTATTTTACCACAAAACAGAATCCTCCGGCCAGCCACCGCCGGCCGTGCAGACAATCCTTACTCCTTACGGCGCAAAAACCACGTGAACCTCACCCGATTCAAATAATCCCGCCTGGTTTGCCTTGCGGGCCTGAAATGCCGCGACCCGTTCCCGGACGTTATCCTGAAGGTTCCGGTAAAAAAACTGATAGTCATAAATATGATACACGCCACTGGCAATCACGTCCAAAATCGGCGGATACGACTCGGGCGAAATATCGGTCACCTTTAGCGTTCCCCGGATCTCGTCGAGAAAGGCACCGGTCAGGCAGGGAATTTCTTTTTTGATGTGACCATCATATCCGGGAAAAACAGCCCCCCGGTTTAGCTCCTTATCAGCCATCTCGCCGGTCGTTTTCCAGTTTAACGGATTAATTCCCAGCGTTCGTTCCGGCACCATCAAAGAGGTCGTCACGGACTGCGCCTCCGTATTGAAGCTGATAATCACACCGGTATCCAGTTCTCCCTGCGCCATTTTCAGCTGCGGATACCGGGCAAGGTCCTCGGCCGTCACCCGCCAGCCAATGGCATAGGCCGCCACTAATTTTTCCTGCAGTAGCGGATCCGCATACAAGTCTTTCATCAGCCGCAGCACCATGTCAGCTCCCTGACTAAATCCGGCAAGCACAATCGGCCGGTTCGCGTTGGATTCGTGCAGGTACCAGACAAAAGCGTCTTTAACATCCTGGTACGCCAGGTCAAAATACGGCTCCGCAGTCACCGGCTCCAGCTGGTAAGCCACTAAAGCCGCCTGCCGGTAATAGGGCGCATAAAAGTTGCCGCTGACATCATAAATCCCTTTTTCCATATTGACTGCCCCGAGAAAATTTTTGCGGATATGCTGATCATTGATAGGCATATTGCGCTCGGTCTCATTGCCGAAAAATACCGTCGGACCGACAAAGAATATATCAGCCGGTTGAGCGGCGCCACTTTCACTCCCGTAATACGCCCAGTTATTTGCATCACCATAGTCAAGTCCGGCTGCGCTGACACATCCCCAAAACATCAGTGCAATCAGAAAGATGCCGCTGCTAATCATCTTTTTCCATTTTCTGTCCATCACAATTCCTCCCTAGGCAAGGGTTTAATCTCACCGTACTCCGGATTCATGCACTTTACCGCAATTATTTAGCCGTTGGGGATCGCAGCCGGATTTTTGCTGCTGCGCCAGTCGCTTCATTTCATTGACAATCCGTTCCATGCCGGTCCCCACAATCATCTGCACGCGGGAGCCTCTTGTATAACGCCGCCACGCCCGGCAGCTTCAATCCCGTTTTTCGCTTATCTGCGAAAAACCATCCCGTCCCCGCTATCCCGGCGCTCCAGTTGAACCCCCTGATATCCCTGCTCCAGCAGTTCAATCTGCCGGGGATAATCAGCGCTGAGCGCAAATACAGGTTCCGCCGTGCGCACCCCTACCGGAACCGTCATGTCGCGATAGAAAATGTATCGCCAGATGCCTTTAAATTTCGGCATCAATTTTACAACCACCATTCCCTGAAAAATTTTGTCACTGATGCTGGGATAATTGTGCGGCGACACGATGGAACACAGGCGGGTAAACGGTTTTTCCGCCATCGCCGCCCGCAGCAGCGGCACCCCCATTTTTTTTTGCAGCGAGCTGCCGCGAAATTTCGGCAGAATAACGCAAAGGGCCAAATGGGCCGTTTCCTCCCGGGATTGTCCGATGCACGACAGCGGATTGTCGGGATCACCGGGATGGTGAATATACAGTACCCGAAAACCAATCAGTCGCTGAGCGCAAAAAACGCCGATCACCATGCCGTCTTCCCCGAGAAATTTTTCCACCACCGCGTCATCATAACGCCAGAGCATGTTGGGATCTTCCATTGCCGCCACCACGGCATCATACAAAGCCAGCATCTCCGGCAAATCCGTTTTATTCAATAAGCGCATCGTATACGACTGCCATTGCTGACTGCCCCGTTCCCGAAGTTCTCCTGCCGCCAGCGTCTCCTGATCAAATGTTGTCAAATGCTTCACCCCTTTTTCTGGACCAGACCGCCAGAACCAAAAAGACAGTAATCGCACCCAGATACAGCAGGCCGATCGCGCCAATCCCTTCCTGAGTGGCGCCAAACCCGACTCCCCAGGCGATCATCATCGGTCCCAACATTTGCCCCAATTTTTTCGTCATACTAAATAATCCCAGCGCCGTCCCCGGCCCCAGCCGTTGCGTCGCCGGAAGCTTCAACAAAAAAGTATTTTGAGCCACAAAGCCAATGCTATCGGCCACGCCAAACAGGAAAATCGCCACCAGCGCTGCCGTAATACCACCCTTGATAAAAAAAACAAACATGGCCAGAATCCCAATTCCGCTGGCCAGCGGAATGATCCGCGTAAACCGGGACTGATTATCGATATACCGGCTAAATACCGGCCCCAGGTATACAATACTGACACCGTAAATCATGAAGGCCCGGCCGACATTGGCCATCGACAAGCCCTGACTGCTGGAATACAACGGAAAAAAGTAGTTGAGAAAACCGGTCAGGCACATGGCCGACGGAATTGTGACCAGTAAAATCAGCGCCCCTACTGCCCGATCGCCAAAAAAACCCGCCCATTTCCCCCGGCTCACCGGCACCGCTTTCGCTTCCTGTTTTGGCTGCAGTGCCATACTGCCCCGCGTAAACGACAGGGCAAACAGCGCCACCACCGCGATCACCGCCACGGCCACAAAAAACACACCGGAATAATTCAACCGGGCCGCCAGCATCGCCCCCAGCGAGCAGGCGCAGATATTTCCCGCATAAATTCCGGCGCTTAAACCGGAAAATCCTTTGGCCCGCTCGGCTGACGACGGCAACAGCGCCACATAGCCGCGCATGGCCATCCAGGCAAAGCCATAGCCGATCCCCACAATGGCCCGCGCCATGATAAATACGCTGCCTGTTGCGGCCAATCCGGACAAAACGGCTCCCGCTCCCACCAGCGCCAAACCGGTAAAGAACGGCAAACGCCAGCCCCGCTGGTCAATAATCCGGCCGGTAACAATGGTCATCAGCCCGGCCCCCAGCATTTCTACCGATATCGGCAAAGCCAACACCGTATTTTGTGACAATCCCGCGATCGGTTGATACAGCATCTTCATTTGCATGGGAATAAAAGAGATGGACAGATCGGTGGCCAGGAAAAACAGAAAGGCCAGCGGCCGGATCACGGCAACACGACTGGCTTCGTCGCTGTTTTCACCGGCAGCCGTCTTCGCCTTTACCTGGAGCACCAGCAACATAAACACCATGATTTCCACCATAAAGAAGAACGAAACAAAGGCCACAGTGATAATATCCAGCAGCAACTGCTGCACCTGCTGGTCCACATAGGCTTCCGACAGGGCAATCGTCAGCCGCCCGCCAACACCCTCGCCATCCGTAAGCAGAGTCCGCTCATACCGGTGATTTACGGCAAGTTCCGGGCTGTTCCCCGGAGAAGAATCGGCCTGATACAGCACCTGCTCCTGGTGGTCGGTGATATAAATTCCGCCAATTTCCGGAACAGAATGGGAGACTTTTTTTAGCCAGTCGGATAAATCCCACAGACTGGAATAGGAAACTCCCCGCTGTAGGATGCTGTTAATATCATAACTGACAATATCCGCCGTGATGACGATGTTATTCTTGACAACATCCAGATAAATGCCTTTAAAGTTATTGTTGTTGATATAGGCAAACCCGATCTGCGCCAACGCCAAAACGGTAATGAAAATCGCCAGGAAACGTTTTTGCCGGAGGTTGCCGTTCCCATCGCGCATAGGTACGAACCACAGCAACAGCAGTAATACCAGCGCGCTACCCATAGCAAAGCCCAGCATGATTTCGAACGTCAGGTGAGTAAATTGGCCAATCCCCCGCGCCACCACCGTTTTGTCAAACGCCATGATCAGGTATCCGAGCAGTTGTCCCTCCCTGTTCTGCAGCGGCATTACGATCTGATATTGACCGTCCACCGGTACCACAACATAGTTCTTGTCCCTGGTATCCCGGCTAAAGTTGGCTTGCGCCTTCACCTTGCCGCTGATCATCGTGCCAACGGTTTCCGCCTGCAAACTATACAGTACTTTCCCCGCCGCATCAGCGACGCGTATATCGTCCACTTCTTTGGCAAAGCTTCTGTTTTTCACCAGCAGCTCTTTCATGCCATAAAAATTTTCCAGCGGTTTCCCATAACGCACCGCATATTCAATATTGCGTTTGGTTTCACCGCCGGCGACAGCGTAGTTGGCCGCCACAGAATCGATGTAGTTTTTTTCCATCGACACCATCGTCAGCCAGCCGTTAAATCCTAACACCACCGTGACCAGCAGCATGGCGATAGCCGCAAATCGCAACGGCAGGTGCTTCACGACTCGCACTCCCATCACTTGGTCCTTTCAATGGTTTGATAAATTTCATCCGTCACCAAAAACACTTCAAACGGAGGATGATAGCCAATTTTTCCGGCCACTTCCAGGTTGAGTACAATACTCGGCGTATTCTCAAAGACCTGCGGCAAATAGCGCGGCTTTTCTCCCTGAAAAATCCGGGCCGCCGTCTGGGCGGCAAATTTGCCAAAAGCCACAAAATCCGCCCGGTATACGCTGAGCAGCGCGCCATTCTTCACTTCCGCCGCCCCCATCTGGGCAAATACGGGAATTTTGTTATTGTACAACGGTGCGAACTGTTCCGCAAGCTCCGTCACATCGCGATCGATATACAGCGAACAATAGACCGCGTCCACGCCTTCACCCGCCAACCGGGTATAAGCCTCCCGCATCTCCTGGCGGTGCTTTTCCCGATCGTTTTGCTTGTCTTTGACATGCACTCTGGTGATGGCAAAACCGCGTTCCGCCGCCACTTTTTCCACGTCTTCCAGGGCCGCATACACACGACCTTCCGTCGAATCTTCATAAACCATCCCCAGTTTTTTAAAGCCGAACAGATCATGGAAGATTTCAATCTGACGCTGATAACGGGCCGGCTCCATGTGCGCCCATACGTGATCCCGTCCGGAGTCATTGACGCTTTGCACAATGCCGGCCTGAAGCGCGTTACTGCTGGAAAATACCATCATCGGAACAGTATGCTGATCATTGGCCAGTAATTGTCCCGCCTGGGTTCCCATGACCAACACCAGGTCAATATCCTGCTGTTCATTCAAGCGTTGGATAAGCTTTCCTGCCACCTCTGTGCGCGCCTCCGGGCCCATTTGTTCCAGGCTGTAATAGGCGTCGGCAACAAACTCAATATTTTCGCTGCCGTTCCGGGCCAGCCAATGCCACATTTCCCGGGATTCTTTCTGTCCCTTCGCATAAGGCAGACCCTGGGTATTCAACCATCCCAGCTCGGCAAAGCCATTAGCCAGCGCGTACAACGTGCTGGCATAATTGACAAATTCCCCGGATTCCACATAGGCGACGCGCCAGGGCTTTCCCGGTTGCGTTCGGGGAAGGTCCTGGCCCGTCCCGCTATTGGCCACAGATCCCAGCAGCAGGATGCCCAGAAAAACCGACAGTACCACGCTGGCCCAGTTTTTTTTACGCATTCTTCCCATCTCCCGCACAACCCCAGTAACGTAAAACAAGTACGGTGATATCGTCAAACGGAGGCGCTCCATTGACAAAGGAATTCACTTCCTCAACAATCGCCTGCGTCAGACCCCGGGCAGAAACCTGCCCGGTCTGCGCAATTTTTTGTTCCAGCCGATGCTCCGTAAACATTTCCTCGTTATTGTCCATCGCTTCCGTCACGCCATCGGTGTAAAGAATCAGCGCATCCCCCGGCGACAGTGCAAAGGTTTCATTCTGAAAAGGAAACTCCTCCATGACCCCTAATGCAATCCCTTGTTTGAGGCTTAGCATCTGCACCTGGCCATCCTTGCGGTGCACATAAGGCTTATTATGTCCCGCGTTACTAAACTCAATTTCCCCCGTCCGGATGTCCATTATGCCGCAAAACAGCGTAACAAACATTGACTCGTCATTCCCCTGGCATAGCTCGTTGTTCGTGCGGAAAAGGATATCAGCGCTGCGAATCCCCGGTCCGGATTTTGCTTTAATCAAAGTTTTGGTGACCGCCATGAACAAGGAAGCAGGAACGCCTTTTCCGGAAACATCGCCGATCACAAAACAGAAATGGTTCTCGTCAATATAGAAAAAATCATACAGATCACCGCCGACTTCCTTGGCCGGTTCGAGAACGGCAAATACCTCCAGTTCCGAAATCTCCGGCGGCACGGGAAACACTTTGGGGACCATGCTCATCTGAATCGTCCGCGCCACGTTCAGTTCATGCTCAATCCGCTCTTTAATATTTTTGTTGCGCCGTTCTTCCTGCATGTTATCGACAAAAAAGAAGAAAATCGCCACGGCAATCATGTTACCGATAATCAACGGCAACCGCACCTGTTTTTCCAGCGCCATGGCCGTCTCAAAATTGGGCGCGAACAAAAAGGTGAGTCCGGCGGCAAATATTTCATACGCCAGCGTAAACCCGACCGCTTCCTTCACCCCGATATTCCTGTGCCAATATCGGGAATAAAGTCCGGACAAAAGTCCTGCCAGCAGCAACGCCAGCACCGCCGATTTCCACGAACCGACCATCCCGCCCTGAAGCAGACGGTCGGCCGCGCCAATCAGACCGGCGCCGAGGCCGACCACCGGGCCACCCACCAGGCCGCCTAAGATCGGTCCACTGTGGCGCAAGCTCATGACGCCAATATTGACCGTGATGGCATTCAGGCCCGCGTATATTGAAAAACATCCAAAAACAAACGCTACCAGGATCATGTCTTTTTTCTTTGCGTTTTTTTCTAAAATATCCAAATTGATCCGGGTGCGAATCACCAGATAAGCCATCATCATCATCACACACGCGGTATTGATGACCGAAATCATCAAGCTGCCTATTGTATTTTGCATCAAATTATCACCTTATTCTCTCAGCAACTTGCCATAAGCTGGCAATAGTTACCTGTTTTTGCCGTGCTTTCTGTCTTAAAGAAATCATACTATGTTTTCAGCAATCTCTCAAGCTAAAGCAAGGTCGCTGCCTTCTGATCCGTTTCCTGAATAAGAACGCCGGACGTTTATTGACATCAACCCTTGCCAGGTGGCAACAATATTTTCATTCGTTACCTATTCTACGCCAAACCATGCTCTCCTTTTATTTTTCCGGTTCTGTTTATATTATCTGCACCTTTGAATATAGCATCCAGCACCGAATTCACCTTTCCGCAAGCGGCGCAAGAATACATTCACAAATAATC
>DATMYQ010000138.1:0-10526 GCA_035560935.1 Patescibacteria group bacterium
CTAACAAGAAGTCTTTGAAAAGCGGGAGGGGGAATAGCAGAGCGGTCATCACTGCCTAAGGCGTTGATGACCGCTTTGCTGTTTCATAATATTTGCCAGTGTCTCGAGGCTGTGCAAACACGTTTTGCTAGATGCCGCAAAGACTGATCAGAAACCGGACCAATAAACCGGCCACCATGCCGAAAAATGGATCCGTGATGGCGGTCACGGTAATCGTAACGCCGCCGACAATGGATTCCGGTGTATTTAAACCGGATTGAAGCGCCAAACCGGCGTTGACGGGTACGGTGACAATAGCGCCAAGTACCAGCAAGAAGCCGGAGATCGATTCGTTGGGTACATAGCGGGCGATTTTTGGCAGCAATCCAGCGACAAGGATGGCTGCCATCAGCGCCATCATCAGGACACCGGCGGCCAGTGGATGAGGGGCGGCGCCGGTGGCGGAAATAATCGCCTGTACCGGCGCACCGCCGAACAGCGAGGATGCCATGTCCGCCAGACTGCTGATGATGGTCAGATGATCCAGATCTACGCTGGTTTTGGCCAGCGTTTGGGCGGTAATATTGCCGAAGGCTATATTGGCGCCGACATTGAGAGCGCTGATCCCCAGTGCTCCTCGCAGAATATGACGGTTGAACAGGATCTTTTGCCGGACGAAGCGTTCCCGGGCGGGATCAATAAGCAACGTGACCGGTTTTTTCAATAGAAAGCCCGCCAAAGAAGAGGCGGCGACGCAGATGACAATCGTGTAAACCAGTTTCTCCGCCGGATTGGGCACGAGATAATAAGTCAGCAGGGCGCTGACAATGGAGATACCACTGATGACCGGATTGCGGGAAGTCATTTCCACCGCTACCCGGGCCAGGATGATGCCGACGCCGGCCATCATGCCACTGGTGATCACCGGGCCGATAAACGCCACGATGACTTTAAACAGGCCTAACAGGCCGATAATCAACAGAAAGACGCCTTCCCAGAAAACAATGGACAATCGTTCCTGAATGTTGCGGCCCATGGTACCGGCTAAAGTCAGGGTTTCCGCCTGAAAGGAGACGGGGGATACTACACCCAGAAGGCCACAGCCGATGGCACCGATCAGGAAACCGAGAGAGGTGGGGACGGAAGCAAAGCCAAAAGTCATTGCGTAAAGACCGCCGGGCAGGGCGTTGATAATCACGCCCAGGGCGGCAAGAAAATCTGCCAGAGACATTGGTCATCCTCCTAAATTTCTTGTTTGGTGACGCCAGCTTCCGCAAAGGTGGCCATCTCATGGATCATTTTGCAGGAAGCTTCTACCAGGTTCATCGCCAAAGCGGCGCCGGTGCCTTCACCCAGGCGCATTTTCATTTGCAGCATTGGTTCCAGATCCAACAGTTTCAACAAAATATTATGGCCCGGTTCTACGGAATTATGCGACGCAATCATATAATTCCGGGACTGGGGTTCGATCCGGCTGGCAATTAAAGCGCCGGCGCCGGAAATGAATCCGTCGATAATAACGGGAATGCGATGAGCCGCTGCCGCTAGCATCACGCCGGCGATGGCGCCGATTTCCAGACCGCCAATCTTGGACAGAACATCGATAGGATCCCGGGTGTCCGGTTGATTGACGGCCAGTGACTGCTCAATAATCGCGGTTTTGTGGCGGAGCATGGTATCGTTGATGCCGGCGCCGCGGCCAACGATGCAACGCACCGGCAGACCGCTGAAGGCTGCCAGGATGGCGCTACTGGGGGTCGTGTTGGCAATGCCCATTTCTCCGGTGCCGATCAGTGTGGCGCCCCGCCGGATTTGATCTTCAGCTACTTCGATGCCGACTTCCAGGCTGCGGATCGCCTCTTCCCGGGTCATGGCCGGTCCTTTAGCCATGTTTTTTGTGCCCAGTGCCACCTTCTTTTGGATAAGTCCCGGATAGTCCAGGTGGGCGGCGATGCCGACGTCTACACATTCCACCCGGGCGCCGACATGACGGGTCATTACGCTGATGCCGCCACCGCCGCGAATAAAATTCGTAATTTGCTGCTGTGTTACTTCCTGGGGAAAACAGGTAACTTTTTCAGCGGCGACCCCATGGTCGCCGGCCATGACCAACACCACTTTGTCACCGACCTGCGGCATGGGATTACCGGTAATGCCGGCCAACTGCATGGCCAGATCTTCTAATACTCCCAGACTTTCCAGCGGCTTGGTCAGATTGTCCAGGCGCTCTTTGGCTTGTTTGATGGCTGTCTGATCCAGCGGACCGATGTTTGCCAGGGTTTTTTCCAATAGACTGCTCATAGTGTTTCCTCCTTAAAATATGAACGAGTGACGTTGATCAATGCACCAGCTAAACAGAAAATCCCCCGGCCATATAAAGGCCGGGGGATGTGTGCGCGATACCAAAATGAAAATAACAGGCAAACAAAACACCCTTACCTTCTGGCATCACCCCTTGCGCGGAGGCAATCTGTCAGCCAAAACAGGCAGGTCTCCTGACTGCGGATCATTACGTTCCTGGGCCTTCCCGGCTAAGCCGGTGGCATTGAGCAGGTCCATTCTCCGATTACAGTGGCGCGACCGTGACGTTGCAGACGCTGAGCGTCTGTTCGTGCTTCCCTATTCTCCCCGTTGCCGGGGCACCTGTTTGGTGGCGATCATATTTAGTTATGTATCAGTCTATTCGCTGAGCAATCAGCGTTTTCCTGCTGTGGGGAGTAACAACGCAAATTTCTGCGATGGACGGTCAACAAAGTACTATTGCTGGATATTGCTGGATTTTTCTTTGACAGTATTCGTGGACTGCGCTAGAATAGAATGGCATTCGCAAAATTGGCAGCAGGAGAGTATGATCATGAGCGTTTTAAATGTGGAAAATGTTACCCATGGCTTTGGAGCCCGTAAAATTTTTGAAGACGTTTCCTTCCGTTTGTTGAAAGGAGAGCACGTCGGTCTGTTTGGCGCCAACGGCGAAGGGAAATCCACGTTTTTGAATATTATCACCGGCCAGTTGATGCCGGATGAAGGAAAAGTGGAATGGTCCAGCCGGGTGACGGTGGGATATCTTGATCAGCATGCCGTTTTGACCAAGGGCAAGAGTATCCGGGATGTGCTGCGGGAAGCGTTCCAGCATATGTTTGATTTGGAGGCAGAGATGCTGGCAACCTACGATAAAATGGCGGACGTGTCTGAGGAAGACATGGCCCAGATGTTGGATTCGGTGGGAGAAATTCAGGATATCCTGGAACACAGCGGGTTTTACACCATTGACGCCAAAATTGACGAAGTAGCCAACGGCCTGGGGTTGGGTGATATCGGTCTGGAGAAAGACGTTACCGATCTCAGCGGTGGTCAGCGGACCAAGGTTCTTCTAACCAAACTGCTACTGCAGAACCCTACAATTTTGATTCTGGACGAGCCGACCAACTATCTGGATTTTGAGCATATCGAATGGCTGAAGCGGTATCTGAATAGTTACGAAAACAGCTTTATTTTGGTGTCCCATGATATTTCCTTCTTAAACGAAGTCATTAATGTGATTTATCATGTGGAAAATACCGTACTGACCCGCTATACCGGCAACTATGAACAGTTCAGTCAGATGCATGCCACCCAAAAAGATCAGGAGATCAAAGCCTACGAGCGACAGAAGCAGGAAGTAGAACGCCTGGAAGATTTCATCGCCCGCAACAAGGCCCGGGTGGCCACCCGGGGCATGGCCAACAGCCGTCAGAAGCGGCTGGAAAAGATGGAGATGCTGGAAAAACCCCGCGAAAAACTGAAACCGACATTTCAGTTCCGCGAAGCCCGGACGCCAAGCCGTTACATTGTGGAAGCCAAGGGCCTGGTATTGGGATATGATGAACCTCTGACCAAGCCGGTGGATATTGCGCTGGAACGTGGACAAAAAGTAGCGATTCGCGGTGTTAATGGTCTGGGAAAATCCACGTTGCTGAAGACGCTGCTGGGAAAAATTCAGCCGTTTGCCGGCAAGGTCATTTTGGGTGAATTTTTGTCTCCCGGCTATTTTGAGCAGGAATCCAGCCGGACCAACAACAAAACGGCGTTGCAGGAACTTTGGGACGAATATCCCGGCATGACAAACTTTGAGGTTCGGGCGGCGCTGGCCCGCTGTGGTTTGACCACTGAGCATATCACCAGCCAGATGATGGTGCTCAGCGGTGGAGAAAACGCCAAGGTTCGTCTCTGCAAATTGATGCAGACCGACATTAATTGGCTGGTGCTGGACGAGCCCACTAACCATCTCGATATTGATGCCAAGGATGAACTGAAACGGGCCGTGAAGGAATTCAAAGGGACTGTTTTACTGGTTTCGCATGAACCGGAATTTTATGAGGATTGGGTGACCGATGTCTGGAACGTGGAGAACTGGACGACGAAAATTGTATAATTGACAGCGACGTGACGGCAGCGGTTGAAAAACCGTTGCTTTTTTTTACCCGTATCAGAGCGGCTAAACTTAGCGCGATGAAAAAGCTTCCATGTGCAGCAGGTTTTTTGTAATAGGAAGTCAAACTATATACCACAGCAGGCAAAGCATGAGCAATGTTTTGCCAAGTGGCCTACAGTTTTCCGGAATTTGGAGGGATGAGATGATAGACGTGCAACCTGCCAGAGACGCAACTGCTCAGTTTAGCCAGGAATTCCTACTGAAAATACTGGACAATTCCTACGACGCTATTTTTGCCACCGACAGTCAAGGAGTTACTATTTATGCCAACAAAGCCTGTGAAACGTATTACGGGATACCGGCCCCTGAGATGATCGGCAAAGACCCCTGGCAGTTTATGGATAAGACAGGGTGCTACCCTCCCTTGGCGCCGATTATCCTTTCCAGCAAAAGTAGGCAAACCCTGGAACAGACCACCGGAACCGGTGCCAAAGTCTTGGTTACGACCAGCCCTATTTATGACGCGGCCGGAAACATTGAGTTTCTGGTGCAAAACTGCCGGGATATCCGTCAACTGGAAGACACCAAGCGGGATCTGGAACAAACCAAGGAAATGCTTAATCGGATGCAGCGGGAAGTAGTGGCCCTGCGAAACCAGGAACTGGGCCGGAATACGATGCTGGTTGCCAACAGCGTTCAAATGAAAGAACTGTTAGTTTTAGCCGACAGGGTGGCCGATATTGATATCAACGTATTGATTTTGGGGGAAACAGGAACCGGAAAAAGTGCCTTGGCCAAATATATCCATAAAACGGGTCCGCGCCGGGAAGGACCGTTTATCAGCATTAACTGCGCCGCTATCCCGGAAGACTTGATCGAATCGGAGCTGTTCGGATACGCAGCGGGAGCTTTCTCCGGTGCCAGCCAAAAAGGAAAGATTGGGCTGGTGGAACTGGCTGACCGCGGAACCCTGTTTTTGGATGAAATTGCCGAATTGCCGCTGCGATTACAGGGGAAGGTTCTGGAGGTTGCCCAGAGCCATCGTTACTATCCGGTAGGCGGCTGTCAGGTAAAGGAAGTGGACTGCCGCATCATCGCGGCAACAAACCGGGATATAAAAAAAATGGCGAAACAGGGAGATTTCCGGGAAGACTTATATTATCGCCTCAGCGTCATGGAGATGGAAATTCCGCCGCTAAGAGAACGCCCGGAAGATATGTGGGCTTTTATTTATTATTTTCTGAACCAATTTAATAGAAATATAAAAAGGACCATCAGATTTCCGCTGCCTGTCGGGAGATTCTTCATGAATATGCCTGGCCGGGAAACGTTCGGGAATTGGAAAATATGATGGAACGGCTGGTTGCGATTGTACCGGATGAGGAAATTGACGTCCGGCATCTGCCAAAGATCTTTTCGGATGTGGATGCGAAAAAACTGATGTGGGCAGAAAAAGATCTGACGCCGGAGAAGGTCGCGGATACCGGCATTCTGGATATGGCCATTAGTCAACTGGAAGAGAAAATCATTGTGGAGACCTTCCGGAAATACGGCAGTTCCCGTAAAGTAGCCCAAAATTTGAACATCAGCCAAAGCCGGGCCCATCGCCTCATCGAAAAATATTGCAGCCTCCATGAACGGATATCTCCGAATGAGAGCGGGCCGGCGAAACTAATGAAGCATAAATGAATCAAGGTAATCGTAAATGAATCATTTTTCGAGTGGGTGACGCCGTATTGTGCTAAAAAGAAAAATCTTCCCGAGCCGTAAATAAAAAAAGATAAGCGGACAGATGCCTGGGAAATAAAGACTTTCCGGCGTCTGTTTTTTATTTTCCTGTAATTTTCTGAAAATAAAGGACTATTGGCACAAAAGTTGCTTGTTAACTATGATGTAAGAAAAATTGCAATCATCCCAACGTGATCGGGAGGTGAGCGAAAGTTCATCGGGAGGATCCGGAAGCAGGACAGACCGGCATTGGAAAAATAAGGGCAAACATGGACGGAGGTATGGAAATGAGTGAATTTGAAAAATTGGCAGAAGCGGTGTTTGCGGGTGATGACGATCAGGCGCAGGAAATAACCCGTAAACTGATTGATGGCGGTGCGTCGCCAATGGAGATAGTGAATAAAGGATTATTAGCCGGGATGGACATTGTAGCACCCAAATTTAAAGCGGGTGAAATGTTTATTCCGGAAGTCATGATGTCTGCCAAAGCACTGTCGGAAGGAATGAAATTGGTGAAACCGCTGTTGTCGGCGGCGGATGCGGCCGGTATGGCAACCTTTGTGATGGGAACAGTAAAGGGCGATTTGCATGATATCGGTAAGAATCTGGTAGTGATGATTCTGGAGAGCAGCGGTTTTAACGTCGTTGATCTGGGAGTCGATGTGGCACCGGAACAATTTGTCGCCGCCATTAAGGAACATAAACCGTTGATTGTCGGTATGTGCGCTTTGTTGACCACGACGATGATGGCGATGAAAGATACTATCGACTGTATCACCGCCGCCGGTCTGCGGGATAGTGTCCGGATTTTGATTGGAGGAGCGCCCCTGTACCCGGAATTTGCGGAAAAGATCGGCGCGGACGGATACTGTGTTGATGCCGTTGCCTGTAAGGAAATGGCGGCTAGTTTTATACCTGCTAAAATAAGGAACTAATTAAGTAAATGGGGGAGTTATCTTGCTGATTGTAGGCGAGCTGATCAATACCAGCCGCAAGGCGGTCAATGAAGCGGTCGACAACAAAAATGCCCGGTATATTCAACAAGTGGCCCTGGAACAGGTAGAAGCCGGAGCGAATTATGTTGACGTAAACTGCGGTAACAAAGTGTTTGATGAAGTAGAGACCATGAAATGGATGGTGAATACCATTCAGGAAGCGGTCCATGTGCCTCTGTGCATCGACAGTCCTAACCCGCAGGCGTTGGCTGCAGGTCTGGAACTGGTGAAATTCGGGACACCCATGATCAATTCTATCACTGATGAGGCGGCGCGCTTTGAAGCGGTGATTCCGCTGGTGCAGAAATATAAAGCCAAGATTGTGGCGTTGTGCATGGACGACCGGGGAATGCCGGACACGGCGGCCGATCGCTTGCGGGTGGTTGCCAGTTTGCATGCCAAGTTTATGGCGGCGGGTGTTAACGATGATGACATTTATTTTGATCCGTTGATAAAACCAGTCAGCAGTGTGGGGACGGCAGGCGTTGAAGTGCTGGAAACGATTCGGCAGGTTAAGGAACAATATCCGGGAGTCCATTTTATGTGCGGCCTGAGCAATGTTTCCTACGGCTTGCCCAACCGTAAATATCTGAACCGATTGTTCGTGGCTCAAACCATGACCGTTGGCATGGACGGTTATATTCTGAATCCTACCGATCGCGGTATGATGGGACTGATCTACGCGGCCAAAACATTGCTGGGACAGGATGAGTATTGCATGGGTTACATTAAAGCCCATCGCAAAGGCTTTTATCCGGAATAGAATTATCTGTTGAAGCGTTTTCATACTACCAAGTAAATAAGGGAGGAACCTGTAATGAAAAACATGGAACATTTAAAAGAAAAACCGATTGCCGTGTTGGGGGCCGGTGCGGTGGGAAAAGCGATCGCCGGCGACTGTGCGCTGGGTGGCGCGAAAGTCCGGATGTGTGACCTGCCGCCGTTTGCAGAAAAAACCCTGTTCGGCATCAAGGAAAATGGGCTGAAGTTTTTCGGCGATCAATTGAATCTTTATGGTTTTGAGCGGTCCGGTATGGCGAAAATGGACAAGGTCACCACCGACGTGGCGGAAGCGGTAAAAGGAGCGAGGTTAGTTGTGGTGGCCACTCCCTGCGCCGGGCACAAGCCATTTTTTGAAAAACTGATACCGGCGCTGGAAGACGGCATGGTCATTCATATTTTTCCGGACAATTACGGCTCGTTGGTTTTGCGGAAAATGATGAGGGAAGCCGGCTGTACGAAAAAAGTCATCATCGGCGGCTGGTCCAGTTCCACTTATGGTAGCCGGGTGGAAATCAAAGGCGGCGTTGTTTTACCTAAGATTCGCGTTTATTATCGGGCTATCACTCTCCGGGGAGCGGCGATGCCGGCCAGCGACACTGACGCATTCCTGGAAAGCTCGAAATATTTGCCGTCGATGGACGCCGTGACCCGTGGACAGGGAGCCGTTGCCGGCGATACCGTGATGGATAATGGCTTTAGCAATGTGAATCCGGTTCTGCATTGTCCCGGAACCATCCTGGGCGTTGGCGTCATGGAGAACTATGGTGTCATTTTTGGTGAAGACAAATACCAGTACAGTATTTATTCCCATGCGTACTGCCCGTCGATATCCGAGGTTCAATACGCTTTTTATCAAGAGGAATGTGCGTTGGCCGCAGCCATGGGCGTCGGGATTCAACCCTATAAAAAAGAACAGTTTTTCTCGCGGGAAAATGTCCTGGGGGCTGAATATATGGGCGATGATTACGTCATTCCCTTTGAACAGCAGGATCCGATTCAGTTTGGAACCGGACCGTTCAGCATGGAAAACCGCTATATCACCGAAGATATTCCGGTGGGTTGCCATGTTTATCATGAACTGGGCAAAAAATTCGGCGTTCCCACCCCGGTGGTCGATTCAATGATCAATCTGGCTTCGGCGATGCTGGGCCGGGATTTTTATAAAATAGGTTATACCCTGGATTATTTGGGTATCGGTCATATGGACAAAGCGGAAATGAACGCGTATCTCCGCGAGGGAACTTACAAGGAATAGAAGTCGGGCACGTATTTGTCTGCAACGGCGGAAAGGAAAGGGAAAATAATAATGGCAATGGCAATGAGACGAAATATTGCGTTTTCTGTCCTGGATCAGGCCAAGATCAATAGTATCCATGAAAAAACCTTGTATTTGCTGGAAAATGTCGGCATGAAAATTACTGGCGAGCGGAGTTTGAAATTGCTCAAAGACCATGGCGCGGTGATGAGTGCGGACGGACGGGTGAAAATACCCCAGAAAATGCTAGAGCGAGCGCTAAAGAGCGCACCGAAGGAACTTACCTTGTACACCCGGGACGGGAACCCGTCTATGCAGATCAATCACGAAAATCAAGTGTATTTTGGCACGCATGCCGATCAGTTGGAGCTGGTGGACCCGTTTACGGATCAAGTTCGTAAGTTTTTGAAAAAAGATATTAAAACCATGTGTAAAGTAGCCGACTATCTGCCGAATATATTTTTTGTGCTGTCGGTCGGAATGACGGAGGACGTGGCGCCTAAAGTACAGACACAAAGCACTTTTATTGAAACCATTAAGCATTTCAGTAAAACAATTAACTTTTCCACTAACGATATTGAGTCCTTGCAGGAATGTATTGACATTGCGGCGGATGTAGCGGGCGGTTTGGACAAATTGCAGGAGAAACCCTTTATCTTCAATTATTGTGAACCGATTCCGCCGTTGACCCACCCCTTGGAAAGCACGGAAAAAATTTATATCAGTGCGCAGAACCGTATTCCTTTTGTATATATGCCGTACTGTATGATGGGCGGAACATCGCCGATGAGCAAAGCAGCCACGCTGGCTCAGTGCAACGCGGAAGCGTTGACGGGATTGGTGATCACGCAGTTGGTCAGTGAAGGCGCTCCATTTATTTATGGGGCGATGCCCTCGGTTTTCGACATGCGGACAACCATCGGCAGTTATGCGGCGCCGGAATTTCATCTGAACATCGCCGCCATGGCGGATTTGGTGGCTTACTATGGGCTGCCGTTTTATGGCACCGCCGGTTGCTCTGACGCCAGAGTTATTGACGAACAGGCGGTTTCGGAGACGACGATGCAGATCTTCTCGACGGTTTTGAGCAAAGCGAACATCATTCATGACGTAGGCGTTATGGACCACTGCAAGAGCGTTTCGCCGGAGCTAGTGGTGCTGGCTGATGAAATCATTGAGGGAATGAAATATTATTCTCAGGGCATTGATGTGGAGGAAAGCGATTTTGCTCTGGATGTCATCGAAAAAGTCGGTCCTGGCGGACACTACCTTACGGAATCCCACACAAATAAGAATTTCCGTAAAGTATGGTACCCCAGTTTATTTAGCCGCAAGATGAACAATGAGGATTTTTCGGAAGTGAAGGGTAAGATTA
>DATMYQ010000139.1:0-32711 GCA_035560935.1 Patescibacteria group bacterium
GCGGGAGTGCTGAACAGCGGTGGATTTAAAACAACTAATGTACTTTCAGCGGGTGGCGCAGCTGACGAGCGTGACCCGGGCGGCGGAGCAATTCCATGTGGCCCAGCCGGCGATCACCATTGCGATTCAAAAACTGGAAGAGGAACTGGAGATTTCGTTGTTTGACCGGCGGCAAAAACGCTTTGCCCTGACCGCGGAGGGAGAGTATTTTTTGCGCCGGGTGGACAGTATTCTGGTGCTGGTGGAAGATACGCTGAAGGAAATGAAGGACTATCGAAAATCCCGGAACACTTCCATTAAAATAGGTATCCCGCCGATGGTGGGGACGTTTTTGTTTCCCCATGTGTTTGATAGTTTTCAGCGGGCTTGCCCGCATCTGGATCTGATCGCGACGGAGGAAGGCTCGCTGGCCATTGCGGAGCAGCTGGAAAGGGGCGATCTGGACGTTGGGATTATCACGTTATCCCAGGCGGCGGACAATCTGGCGACGACGCTGATCGCCACGGCGGAAATTGCTGTTTGCCTTCCCCCCAATCACCCGCTGCGCAACGCGAAATATGTTTCGCTGAGTGATTTGCGCAATGAATCATTTATTTTATTGAAGGAAGACACTTTGGTCCGGCAATTGGTTTTACGGGAATGCGAACGTCACCGGATAACACCCCGGATCGTGTTTACGTCAGGTCAGATTACCACAATTTTAGGTCTGGTGGAGCGGGGAATGGGCATTTCCTTCTTATTGGACGCGATTGTGCAGAGTCACCCGACAATTTGTCACCGGCCGCTGACCGACCATATTATTATTCAGATTGGCGTGGCCTGGAACCGGTCGCGTTACCTGTCCAAGGCTTCCCAGGAATTTATTGGCTTTATGAAGAATTTTCCCGTGCATCAGAATGTGTTGCCGCCGCATAGCGGCTGAAAATAATCACGGGGCGGATTATTGCGGTCAGGAAGGCTATTATACTGCGGCGGCGTATGTAAATTGCGGCGATGTTGTGATATAATACATTATCTTTTATGAACTTGGGGACGAAATACTTCCTGTACAGGCGAAAGAGACGAAAAAATGCGAGATTCTTGCCGGATGTTGAAATATATTGCTTTGTTGGCGAAGTTAGCAGGAATTTTATCGGGCAAGCGGGAATTAGCCCGTAACAACAAAATATCAATGGAGATTTTATACCGGTCAGGTGCCCCGGGAGGGGAGAATAGGGAAGACGGACGACAAGGGGAGCCTTGTTGAAACGTTGCGGTCGCGCCACTGTAATCGGGGAGTCAGCCTCTGCGGACCACCGGAAGTTTCCGGGAAGGCGAGGAAGACAGTGATCCGTAGCCAGGAGACCTGCCTGTCCGGTCTGAATAGTTGCTTCCGCGTCAGAAGCGCTTCAGAAGGTGCAGGTCTGGAACATTGTTAGCTGGGCCCTGTCCTTTTGGACAGGGATTTTTATTTTCGGAAAAAGCAGGAAGTTTACATGGAACAGCTAATTACTCCATATTGGACGTTGGAAACAGACGCTGGATTGCGGGCGATATTGGGACTGACTCAGTCCATGATGGAGGAATGATGGTGCAAAAACTACAGAAGATTGCGTTGGAAGACATCGTGAATGTTCAGGTTTTGCAGGAAATTCAGGATAAGTTTGCTGAAGCCACCGGATTGGCGGCGGTCATCGTCAACAGCGAGGGACAGCCGGTAACTCAACCCAGCCATTTCACCCGTTTCTGCAATAAGATCCGTTCTACGCCAGAAGGTCTTTCTCGCTGTATTGGATCGGACGCCAGTGGCGGACGCGTGGCGTCGCGGCGGCTGGAACCATCGGTATATCGCTGCCACGGTGGTTTAACGGACCTGGCGGCCCCAATTATTGTGAATGACCAGCACTTGGGGGCTTTTTTGGCCGGACAGGTGGTGTTGTCCGACGACCGGGATGACGCCATCGCGGAAGTGGGGCGGCGGCTGGGAGACATCGGCCTGGAAGCAGAGGAACTAAACGAACTGCTGTCGGACGTTGAGGTGGTACCGGAAAAAAGAGTGAAGGCAGCGGCAGACTTACTGTATATCATGTCTAATTATATTGTAAAAATTGGCATGTCTAACATTGTTCAGACCCAGCTGATGGAAGAGCTGAAGGCTAAAGCCGATTTGGAAAAAGTATTGCGGGAAACGGAATTGAAAGCGCTTCAATCTCAGGTTAATCCTCATTTTCTGTTCAATACCCTGAATACTATTGCCCGACTGGCGCTGATTGAAGGGGCGGACCGGACCCAGGAAGTGGTATACGCCATGTCGGATCTACTGCGGAACAACCTCCGCAATATTGACAGTCTGGTTACCCTGGGAGAAGAGGTTCAATATATAAAAAACTATCTGCTGATTCAGGAAACCCGTTTTGGGGAACGGATCCAGGCGACAATTACCATTCCGGAAGAACTGCTAACCTGCCGGATCCCAGTAATGACGCTGCAGCCTCTGGTGGAGAATTCGATTGTCCACGGTTTGGAACCAAAAAAGGAAGGCGGGCATATTCATATCAATGCCCGCACGGACCGAGAACTGCTGGTGGTTAGCGTGAAAGACAGCGGCGTCGGGGTGACCATGGAACAGGTAGGACAAATTTTCCGGAATGAGAAAAACCACCGGGGAAAGGGGCAGACCACCGGCATTGGGGTGGTCAATGTCCACAAACGCCTGCAGCATTATTTCGGCACTCAGTTCGGTCTGGAAATCACCGGGCAACCTGGGAACGGTACCTGTGTGAATATTATTTTGCCTTATGACACGGAGAGTCTGGGCGAGTGAAAGTGGAAGGGATCTCTAATGTATACACTTCTTGTGGTTGACGATGAACAATTGGAACGCCAGGCTATTCGCATGATTGTGGAGAAGCGTTGTCCTGAAGTGACCGTGTCCGGCGAAGCGGCGGAAGGGGAAGCCGCGTTGGATCTGGCCCGCAAATGCCAACCGGATATGATCTTGATGGATATTCGCATGCCAGTGATGGATGGCCTGGAAGCCATGAAACGGATTCGCACTTTCTCGCCTCATACCCGGGTGATCTTTTTGACTGCCTTCGATGAGTTTAATTACGCCAAGGAAGCGATCACTCTGGGTGCGGCGGAATATTTGCTAAAGCCGGTGCGCCCGGAAGAACTGGTCAGGGTGCTGGGAAAAGTGTCCGAGGAAATTGGCTGTGAGCGGCGGCGGCAGGACGAGGAAGAACGTCTGCGGCAACAGCTAAAGCATGCGCTGCCCTTTATTCAGATGTCATTTGTCTATGACCTGGTGTCGGGAAATATCGAAAGTTCCCAGGAAATTCAGGAACGGGCCGGTTTCCTGAATCTGCCGCTGCAAAGCGCGGCGGTGCTGCTGGTGGATATTGATAATTTTACCGGCCTGACGCTGCATGACACAGAATTAAACAAACAGCTGTTAAAGCAGCGGGTCTATGAAACGGTGTGCCGGGTGGCGGGTGAAGGGGCTTTGGTGACGCCGCTGGGCGGCGATAATCTGGTGGTCTTGCTGAACTTTGCCGAAGGCGTGACGGAAGCGACAGCCCAGAAAACGGTTTTGGAACGGGCGGAAGCCATTCGGGCGGCGGTGCAGGAAGAACAGCCGGTCACGGTGACTATTGGCGCGGGACGTTATTACCGGGATTTGACGGATGTGAGCAAATCCTACTATGAAGCATTAAAAGCCAAGCAGCACAGTTTTTTTATCGGCGGTAATCAGGTCATCGCGGTGGAAGATCTGCCGCATTTGAACGCGGGGCTGTTCGCCTATCCTTTTCAACGGGAAAAGACGGTGCTGGAAAAAGTGCGCTGCGGGGAACGCCAGGCGGCCAAGCTGGCGCTGGAAAAACTGCTGGATGAAATCTGCGACGGCCATCCGGAATTTGAAATTATCAAGACCAGCCTGCTGGAATTGTTGATTGTACTGTCACGGGCCGCCATTGAAGGCGGAGCCAGCCTGGAACAGTTAACCCTGCTGAACAACCACCTGCTGTCGGAAATGATGGCCTGCCGTACCGTGGAAGAGGTGCGGCAATACGCGCTGGACTGCGTGGATCGTTTTATTGACAACATGCTGGAGAATCGGCTGAGCGTGAATATGAGGGTGATTAATAAAGCCTGTGAATATATCGTACAGAACTGCCACCGGAATTTGTCGCTGGATGAAGTGGCTCAGAGCGTTCATCTGAGTTCTTACTATTTCAGCCGTCTGTTTAAGCAGCATAAAGGCTGCAATTTTGTGGAGTTTATTACTCGTTCCCGGCTGGCGCTGGCGCAGAAAATGCTCAGAGAATCGGATTATAGCGTGGTATTTATCGCGATGAAGGTGGGGTATCAGGATACCAGTTACTTCTGCCGGGTGTTTCGGAACGAGCTGGGCATGACTCCCAACCAGTACCGAAACAGTGTAAGAAAATCGGCTTCTGACAGTGAAGACAATAAAGTGCCTTTGACGAGCAAATAAATCTCATAAAAGAATATATCGGATAATGATCGGAGATAATTGTCCAACATAGTAAAAGAGCTGATGAAAATCAGCTCTTTTTGCTGTTCTGGACAAAAATGTTCCGATAAAAGGCTTAATTTTATCATTGCGGAAATGGACGCGGTCTGATTGCTAAAAAAAGAGGAATCGGGTAGTACAAGAATGTCCGTTTTCCCGACAAAGCATACCATAGGTAAAATTGACACAATAGCAAATAATTAATAGCAGCGAATGTGCAACAATTCGCAATTTCCTGAAAGGATGGCAGTTATGGCGACAACAGAAAAACAACGGGTGATTCATGAGTACGTACCCGGCAAGCAGATTACTCTGGCTCACCTGATCGCTAATCCCAAGAAAGAATTATGTGAAAAACTGGGATTTGCACCTGAAGGCGCCATCGGTATCATGACGATTACGCCAACGGAAGCAGCCATCATTGCAGCAGATGTGGCCACCAAAACGGCGGCGGTGCAGTTATGTTTTGTAGACCGTTTTACGGGAACCGTTGTGATTTCCGGCGCTGTGTCGGCGGTTGAAGCCGCTTTGTCCCAGGTGAATTCCATGTTGACGGGCGTTATGGCGTTTACGCCTGCTGACCTGACAAAGTCCTGATTTATGAAACGTATTATGTTTGTTGGACCTGTAGGGGTGGGGAAAACCTCTCTGATCTGCGCTTTGAAGGGGCAGGGGCAGATCGCCCGCAAGACGCAGGCGATCGGCTTTGAGGGAGAAATGATTGATACGCCGGGAGAGTATACGCAAATTCCCCGGTTTTATTCTGCCCTCCAGGTTACGGCCACCGAAGCGGCCGTAGTGGTGTTGGTGCAGGCGGCAGTGACCGGACTGCCAATGATTCCGCCGGGTTTTGTCAACATATTCCACCGGCCGGTCATTGGTGTAATCAATAAAATTGATCTTCCTCAGGCAGATCCGGAATGGGCCATGGCGCAGATGCGCAACGCCGGTGTCACACAGCAGGTTTTTTTGGTTTCCGCTGCTACCGGACAGGGTCTCGCAGAACTTTATCAACACATCAGAGAGTATGGAAAACAACAGTGAAAGGAGGTGTAATGAATGAGTGAAGCGTTGGGAATGATTGAAACCAAAGGTCTGGTAGGCGCGATTGAAGCGGCTGACGCGATGGTGAAAGCCGCCAATGTCATTTTAGTGGGATATGAAAAAGTGGGTTCCGGCCTGGTGACGGTCATGGTCAGAGGCGATGTGGGCGCCATTAAGGCGGCTGTTGACGCCGGCGCCGCGGCAGCCCGTAAAGTGGGTGAGGTGGTATCTGTCCATGTGATTCCGCGCCCCCATACTGATGTAGAGAAAATACTGCCCAAAGTTAATTAATTGCAGCTAAAGAATTATGGAGGTGGACGACTGTGTCTGAACAATTGATTGAAAAGGTAATGGAAGAAATTAAAAAACGCATGGATACCCCGAAGGCTGCCGAAGAAACCGCAGCTCCCATCGGCGCCAACAACCCTGGCGTGACCGAATTCGTCGGTACGGCGATCGGTGACACCATCGGTTTGGTTATCGCCAATGTGGACCCGATTCTTCATGAAAAAATGAAGATTGATCCTAAATACCGTTCCATTGGTATTCTCGGTGCCCGTACCGGTGCCGGCCCCCATATCATGGCTGCTGATGAAGCTGTTAAAGCCACCAACACAGAAATTATCACGATTGAATTGGCTCGTGACACCAAAGGCGGCGCTGGTCATGGCTGCTTGATCCTGTTCGGTGCGGAAGAAGTATCCGACGCCCGTCGAGCGGTGGAAGTGGCGTTAAAAGAATTAAACCGTACCTTCGGCGATGTTTACGGCAATGACGCCGGCCATCTGGAATTACAATATACCGCCCGGGCCAGCTACGCCATCAATAAGGCTTTTGGCGCACCGATTGGTAAAGCCTTTGGTCTGATTGTCGGCGCTCCGGCTGCCATTGGGGTGTTAATGTCTGATACCGCGGTGAAAACCGCCAACGTGGAAGTTGTCGGCTATGCCAGCCCGGCCAGCGGCACTAGCTTCTCCAACGAAGTAATTCTGATGATTACCGGTGATTCCGGTGCCGTTCGTCAGGCTGTTATTTCTGCCCGCGAAATTGGTAAGAAACTGCTGGCTACTATGGCCGGCCCGTGCCCGTCGAGCACCACTCCGTATATCTAAGTTACAGGGAGGGATATAGAAGATGAAAAGATCAAAACGTTTTGAAGTATTGGAAGCCCGCCCTGTCAACCAGGACGGCTTTGTAGTGGAATGGCCCGAGGTTGGATTGATGGCTATGGGGAGCCCCAACGATCCGGTACCCAGCATCAAAATCCAAAATGGTCAAGTTGTGGAATTGGACGGCAAAAGCCGGGCTCAATTCGATTTCATCGATCAGTTCATTGCTGACTATGCCATTAACCTTTCCGTCGCCGAACAATCCATGGCGATAAAAAATGAAGAAATTGCCAAAAAATTGGTTGACGTTAACGTATCCCGTCAGGAAATCGTTAAGCTTGTTAGCGGCCTGACTCCGGCCAAAATTGTTGCTGTTCTCAATACCATGAACGTGGTGGAAATGATGATGGCGATGCAGAAAATGCGGGCCCGGAAAACTCCGTCCAACCAGTGCCATATTACCAACGTGGCGGACAATCCGGTTCTCATCGCTGCTGACGGTGCGGAAGCATCCATGCGCGGCTTTGATGAAATGGAAACCACCGTTGCCGTTGTGCGTTATGCACCGTTCAACGCCCTGTCCCTGCTGATCGGCAGCCAGGCCGGACGTCGCGGTACCCTGATCCAGTGCGCGCTGGAAGAAGCAACCGAACTCCAGTTAGGCATGCGCGGCATCACCGCCTATGCGGAAACCATTTCCGTATACGGCACCGAAAATGTATTTGTTGACGGCGACGACACTCCGTGGTCCAAAGCATTCCTGGCTTCCGCCTATGCTTCCCGCGGTCTGAAAATGCGCTTTACCTCCGGCACCGGTTCCGAAGTACAGATGGGATGCGCTGAAGGCAAGTCCATGCTGTATTTGGAAATCCGCTGCATCATGATCACCAAGGGCGCTGGCGTACAGGGCCTGCAGAACGGTTCCGTAAGCTGCATCGGCGTGCCGGCGGCTGTTCCGTCCGGCATTCGCGCCGTACTGGCGGAAAACCTCTGCACCACCATGCTGGACATGGAAGTGGCCTCCAGTAATGACCAGACCTTCACGCATTCCGACATTCGCCGGACTGCCCGGACTCTGATGCAGATGCTGCCGGGAACCGACTTCATCTGTTCCGGTTATGGCGGCATCCCCAACTATGACAACATGTTCGCCGGTTCCAACTGGGATGTGGATGACTATGACGACTGGAACATCATCCAGCGCGATCTGATGGTGGACGGCGGTTTGAAACCGGCTTCTGAAGAAGAAGTTATCGCCACCCGTAACAAAGCAGCCCGCGCTCTGCAGGCAGTATTCAAAGAACTGGGCTTCCCGGCCATTACTGATGAAGAAGTCGAAGCGGCTACCTACGCTCATGGCAGCAAAGATATGCCTGCCCGTAACGTGGTAGAAGATTTGAAAGCGGCTCAGGGCATGATGGAACGGGGCATTACCGGTGTAGACATCGTTAAGGCACTGGCCAAAAATGGCTTCAACGACATGGCGGAAAGCGTCCTCAACCTGTTGAAACAGCGGGTTTCCGGCGATTATCTCCATACTTCGGCCATTCTGGACAAAAATTTCAACGTTATTAGCGCCGTCAACAATGCCAACGACTATGCAGGCCCGGGAACCGGTTACCGGATGAGTCCCGAACGTTGGGAAGAAATCAAAAACATTCGTCAGGCAATCAAGCCTTCCGACTTTGATTAAAGCAGTATATTGAAACCGGAGGAGAGGTGTACAGTATGGAAATCAGCGAACAATTGATTCGTGAAATCGTCATGCAGGTTATCAGCCAGCAGGGCGGCGCCCCTGTAAAAAAAGTCGCTGTCAGCGGCCGTCCTATGACTGTAGTAGAAAAGGGCGAGGCCAAACCCGGCACTCGCAGTGATGAAGTAATCATCGCCTTGGCGCCTTCGTTTGCCAAGCACCAGAATAAAACCATCGTGGACATTCCTCACAGCGACGTGCTGCGCGAACTGATCGCCGGCATCGAAGAAGAAGGAATCCAGGCCCGCGTGGTTCGGGTAACCCGGTCTTCCGACCTGGCCTTTGTGGCCCACGACGCCACCAAATTGAGTGGTTCCGGTATTGCGGTGGGCATTCAGTCCCGCGGTACCACCGTTATCCATCAAAAAGACCTGGCTCCTTTGAGCAACCTGGAATTGTTTCCGCAGTCTCCGCTGCTGGATCTGCCGGCTTTCCGCGCCATTGGCCGCAACGCCGCCCAGTATGCCAAAGGTCAGAGCCCGACTCCGGTACCTACCCGTAACGACCAGATGGCACGGCCGAAATTCCAGGCCAAAGCAGCCATCATGCATATTCGTGAGACTGAGCATGTGGTTCCCGGTTCTAAACCGGTGGAACTTGACGTGCAATTCAAATAGACGGAGGTGACCAAAGCATGACACAGGAAAAAATGGTAGAAGATATTGTCCGGCAGTTGCTGCAGAACATGGGCGGAGCGGCTCCGGCGGCAGCCCCGGTTTGCGCCGGCGGCAAATTAAACCCGGCTCAGGATTATCCGTTGGCCAGCAAACGGCCGGAGCTGATCAAAACTCCGACCGGCAAATCCCTGTCGGATCTGACCCTGGAAAAAGCCATCAAAGGCGAAGTAACTCCTGAGGACGTCCGGATCACTCCGGAAACCCTCCGTCTGCAGGGCGAAGTGGCCGATGCTGTTGGCCGTAATCAGTTCGGCGACAATCTGCGCCGCGCCGCGGAACTGACGGCAGTTCCCGACGCCCGCGTACTGGAAATCTACAATGCGCTGCGGCCTTACCGTTCCACTAAACCGGAACTGCTGGCCATTGCAGATGAGCTGCAGAACAAATACAACGCTAAAATCAACGCCGCCTTTGTTCGGGAAGCTGCTGACGTATACGAGCGCCGCAACCGTTTAAAAGCGGACTAAGGTGTGATCTTTCGTGAATTCATCGGTATTAATAGCTGGCGTGGACATTGGCAATTCCACTACGGAAGTTTGTCTGGCCCGTCCTATGGGCGGCAATGAACTGCGGTTTCTGACCAGCAGCATCGTGAAAACCACGGGCATTAAGGGAACGACGGCCAATTTGCCGGGAATTATTATGGCCCTGGATGAAGCTTTGAAACAGGCGGGTCTGCAGCGGAGCGATCTGACCGAGATCCGTCTCAACGAAGCCACTCCGGTTATTGGCGACCTGGCGATGGAAACCATCACGGAGACCATTATCACCGAGTCGACCATGATCGGCCATAACCCGGGAACACCGGGCGGCATCGGCCTGGGAGTGGGAACGACCACGGCCCTGGAACACCTGTGTGCTGCCCGGCCCGGAGACCAGGTGATTTGCGTCATTCCCAACGGGGTGGACTTTTCTGACGCGGCGCAAGCGCTGAATCAGGCTCTGGACCGTGGCGTCGAGATTACCGGCGCTATCGTTCGCCAGGACGACGCGGTATTGATCGCCAATCGTCTGAAGCGGATCATCCCCATCGTGGATGAGGTCAAGTACGTGGAAAAAGTTCCGCTGAACATGTTATGCGCAGTGGAAGTGGCCGAACCGGGAATGACCATCAAAACCCTGTCCAACCCGTACGGCATTGCTACCGTATTCCAATTGTCGCCGGAAGACACGAAACTGGTGGTTCCCATCGCCCGGGCCCTGATCGGCAACCGTTCCGCGGTTGTGGTCAGAACGCCCCAGGGGGATGTCAAAGCCCGGACCATTCCGGCAGGCGCCGTGATTATCACCGGCCAAAAAGGAAAAGCGGAATTGGATATTGAGTCCGGCGCCGCGACCATTATGGAAGGTGTGGAACGGGTGCAGCCGGTGATTGACGTCAACGGTCAGGCCGGAACCAACGCCGGCGGCATGTTGGAACGGGTTCGGCAGGTAATGAGCGAATTGACGGCTCAGCCGCTGTCGGAGATGCGGATACCGGATCTTTTAGCGGTGGATACCTTTGTGCCCCAGGAAGTGCAGGGTGGCGTCGCCGGCGAATTTGCACTGGAAAATGCAGTGGCTTTGGCGGCCATGGTGAAAACCAGCCGGCTGCCGATGCAGCAAATTGCGGACCATTTGCATGACCAGCTGCAGGTTCGGGTGATGATCGCCGGTGTGGAGGCCAATATGGCCGTCCGGGGCGCGTTGACCACGCCGGGTTCCAGTAAGCCCTTGGCCATACTGGACATGGGCGGCGGTTCCACCGACGCGGCCATCATTACCCGCGACGAAAAGGTCCATGCCATTCATCTGGCGGGAGCCGGCGATATGGTAACCATGCTGATCAATTCGGAACTGGGTCTGGAAAGCTTTGACACCGCCGAAGAAATCAAAAAGTATCCGCTGGCCAAAGTGGAGAGTCTGTACCATGTTCGCCTGGAAGACGGAACCGTCCGCTTTTTCAATGAGCATCTGCCGCCCCATGTGTTTGCCCGGGTGGTCATTCTCAAAGAAAATGAAATGGTTCCCATCCCCACCGTGCATGGACTGGAAAGAATTCGTCACGTACGGCGGGAAGCTAAAAAACGGGTTTTTGTCACCAATGCATTGAGGGCTTTGAGCCGGGTCGCCCCGACTGGTAACATTCGTCATATCGAGTTTGTGGTCATGGTGGGCGGGTCCGCGTTGGATTTTGAAATTGCCGATATGGTGGCGGATGCGCTGGCGCAGTACGGTATCGTCTGCGGACGGGGAAATATTCGCGGTACCGAAGGTCCCCGCAACGCGGTAGCCACCGGCTTGGTTCTTTCCTACAACGACCGCGAGGAGGGCTGCTGATATGGCAGTGCATCTGGCTCCGGTCAAACCTTCCGTGATGATTTATTGTGAAGATTCGCCTGCGGAAACTCTGCAGCGCCGGCTTCGGGAAGTAGAGGCGGGCCTTGAGGAAGAAGGGATTCCTTTCATCCTCAAGAAAGCCGCTGAACAGGACCCTGTCCGTCTTGCCCATCGGGCGGCCGGCGAGTCGGCTTTGAGCGTGGGAGTCGGCATTGGCGGACCGTGGGGCGTTTGTATCCATTATTCCCGCTTTCAGGAAGATCAGCCGCTGTTCCTGTTAAAGGACGAGGCGGGTCCGGCTCAGTGGCGGTGCTTCGGCTACAATGCGGCCCGGTTGGTCAAAGGAACTCCCTTCAAAGAAGTTGACGAAAGCCCGGCGGAACCTGCGGCGGGCTGGCCGGAGCAGCAGCGGAGTGCAAGCGAAGAGGAACAGCGTCGGCAGTTGCTGAACGCTGTAGTCAAACGATTGCTTCAGGAGCCGGCTTTTGCCGAGGCCGTGAGGAGGTGGAAGCTTGATTAGAAATGCCTTGGGCCTTATAGAAACAGTGGGTTTGGCTGCCGGCCTGGAAGCGGCGGATGCGGCGGTAAAAGCCGCCAACGTTAAGCTTTTGGGTTATGAACTGACAAAGGGTGGCGGAATGGTCACCATCAAACTGAGCGGTGACGTGGGAGCGGTTAAAGCGGCGGTGGAAGCCGGAAGCCAGGCGGCGTCCAAAGTGAATAAGGTATACGCCACGCACGTGATCCCCCGGCCGCATCAGGAATTGGACTGCATGGTGAGCAGCAAGGAAAATATCGGTACGGAGGAACCTGCTCCGGTCGTTGTCCCGAAAACTCCGGTCAAACCGGCGGTGACGGAAACGGCGGTTGCAAAAGAGCCTGTACCGGCGGAACCGGAACCTGTATCCGAAGCCGTTCAAGAACCGGCGTCCGAACAGGAACCGGAGTCTGAATCAGTTCCGGTTCCGGTCCCGGCGAAAGACAGCGCTGAGATTTGCAACCTTTGCAATGATCCCGCCTGCAGCCGTAAAAAAGGTGAACCCCGTACCACTTGTCTGCATTACAGCCGACTGGAAAAAGAATAGCGGTCATAATGCGCGTGGAGCCAAGTAACATTTAAGGAGGAAACAACATGCGTGGAGAAGCATTAGGAATGGTGGAAACAAAGGGTCTGGTCGGCGCTATCGAAGCTGCTGACGCTATGGTTAAAGCAGCCAACGTCAGCCTGGTAGGTTATGAGAAGGTCGGATCCGGCCTGGTTACCGTCATCGTTCGCGGTGATGTGGGCGCTGTGAAAGCAGCGACCGACAGCGGCGCTTGCGCGGCGCAAAAAGTGGGCGAGCTGATCTCGGTGCACGTCATCCCCAGACCGCACAGCGATGTAGAAAAAATCCTGCCCAAGGCGGAATAACGCTGATGAACTGCGCTTCGCCCGCCTGGTCCTTTGATCTGGCCGGCGAAGCGCTGACTTTCCGGCGGATTTTATACAGAAAGTCCGATATAAAAGCGGGTGATAAACATGGATGAAAAATTAATCGAAGCCATTACGGCGCAAGTGATAAAGGCCATGCAGGGAGATAAAGAGCCGGGCGTCGGCGGAATTCCCATCGGGGTTTCCAACCGCCACATTCATATCGCGGCGGAACACCTGGAAATTCTGTTCGGCAAAGGCCATTCTCTCACGAAAATAAAGGATCTGGCGCAAATTGGCGAGTATGCGGCGGCGGAGACTGTCACTCTGGTGGGGCCGAAAGGCGTGCTGCCGGGAGTGCGGGTTCTGGGGCCGGTACGGTCCAAAACCCAGATCGAATTGTCCCGGACCGACGGGTTTATTCTGGGCATCAAGCCGCCGGTGCGGGATTCCGGTGACACCAAAGGCACTCCGGGAGTTGTGGTGGTCGGTACAGCCGGCGCTGTTACCCTGACCGAAGGCGTGATCTGCAGTGCAAGGCATTTGCACATGAACCCGGCGGAAGCAGCGGCCCGGGGCCTGCAGGACGGACAGCGGGTCGCTGTGGAATCCGATGGCTGCCGTGGCGTGGTGTTTAAAGAAGTTCTGGTGCGGGTCAAACCGGACTTTGTCCTGGAACTGCATCTGGATACCGACGAAGCCAACGCCGCCGGACTCAAAAACGGCGACCTGGTAACGCTGGCTGCGCCGGCTCGGGGGTGAGACGATGGATACCGAACAACTGGTACAACTGATTACCTCACGGGTGCTGGAGCAACTGCAGGGCAACGCCGTCAAGGCGTCCGCAGACTCCGTCAAACCTAAGATCCTGGCTCTGTTCACCGGCGGCACCATCGGCCTCATTGAAGGAATGGCTGCTGTACGGGAACTGTCAGCGACGGCGGATATCAGCGCGGTCATGTCCGCAGCGGCGGAAACCGTCATCGGCGTTCAGCGCCTGCGAGACAGCCTAGGGGCCCAATGCCCCATCATTACCGGCAAAGATCCCTTTCCCGGCAAAATACTCCGGGCGGCGGACCTAGTGCTGGTACCGGTGATGACCCTGAACACGGCGGGCAAAATTGCCCTGACGTTGACAGATTCATTGCCTTCTTTGCTAATCATTGAAGCGCTGCTTATGGGCAAACCGGTGATCGCGGCCCGCAACGCAGCCGACCCCCACGACATCTGGCGGCGGGAGCTGGGAATGGGACACGGGAACCCGGCACTGAACCAAGCGTTGCAAAGTCATTTGCAAAAGCTGGAAGGCTTTGGCGTTACCCTGACCGACGTGCGTCAATTGACCCAAGCCGTGGTCAAACAGAACGGCAGCCGGCCTTTACCGGCGGCGACCGGATCTTTTGCGGCGGCTCCTGTCAAAGAAAAGACGGCCCGGCGGTTCCTCAGCGCCGAAGACGTGAAGAGCGTGGCCCTGGCGGGTCAAAAAACCATGCATCTGGAGAAAGGCACAATGGTCACGCCGCTGGCCTGGGACATCGCCCGGGAATACGGCGTGGAACTTTGCCTGCCGGAGGTGTGACGTGAAAATCTATACCAAGACCGGTGACCGGGGCGAAACCAGCCTGCTGAGCGGTGAGCGGGTACCTAAGGACCATCTGCGGGTGGAAGCTTACGGCGCGCTGGACGAAGTCGGCGCTACCTTAGGACTGGCCAAATCACTCGTCAGGGTGTCCAGGGTTGGTGAAATCATTCAGGAATTGCAGGAACGGCTGTTCGACGTCAGCGCTGATTTATCGTTGACGCACGAATCCGAGAAACGCCGTTATAAAATCAGGGAAGAGCATGTGGCTAAACTGGAACAGCTGATTGACACCCTGGAACGGGAGCGGGGCGCGGCCGTCAGATTTTCTTTTGTGGTCAGCGGCGGCACCACCGCTTCTGCGGTGCTGGATCTGGCGCGAACCATGGTGCGACGCTCCGAACGCTGGCTGGTAAAACTGCAGCGGGAAGAACCTGTTCCGCCACCGGTGGCCCTGTACCTTAACCGCCTTTCCGACCTGCTATTTTCCCTGGCCCGCTACAACGAGCGGGAAGAACTGGTTAAAGAAATAACCGGCCAGGTGCTGCAAAAACTGCGGCAATCCTGCCCGGCGGAGGAGGTAAAAACAAGGATGCTGGAAAAAGCGAAGAAAATGATCGCCGCCGCAGAAAAAAAAGCGTTGGAAATTGGCGTGCCCATGGTCATTGCCGTTGTGGACGCCGGAGGTAATCTTGTTGCCGTGGAAAGAATGGACGACGCCCTGTTGGCCAGTATTTCCATTGCCCAGGACAAAGCATACACGGCGGTAGCCTTGAAAATGCCAACTCAAACAGCGGCGGGCGTAACCCAACCCGGTACGCCGCTTTACGGACTCAACACCACTAACAATGGCCGGATGGTTATTTTTGGCGGTGGTCTGCCCATCATGGAACATGGCAAAGCCATTGGTGCCATTGGAGTGAGCGGCGGTGCCGTGGAGGAAGACGTCTGCGTTGCTGAGGCCGGATTGGCCGCATGGAAATAATCAATCCGCAGAAAGATGAGCGGAGGAACCAGAGCGTATACTCCGTAACTGGGTGCACGATCTCTGAAACCGGAGGTGTAACAATATATGAGTGTCAATCCTAATGAAATCACTGCCATAGTCGCCAAAGTGCTGGCGTCGATTCAAACAGCCGGTGATTCTTCCGCATTACCCGGGAAACCGGGGATTTTCGCCACAATGGAAGAAGCCATTGCGGCTGCGCGAAAAGGCTATGAACAATTACGGAATATTTCCGTGGAAAAACGGGAAAGCTTTATTGCCGCCATGCGGCAGGCCGCCATCGACAACGCTGAAATTTTGGCGAAGATGGCTGTTGAAGAATCCGGTATGGGCCGGGTCCAGGACAAAATTACTAAAAATATTTTAGCCGCCCGGAAAACCCCCGGAACCGAAATCCTGACCAGTGAAGCCCACAGCGGCGACTGCGGCCTGACGCTGGTGGAAATGGGAGCCTATGGAGTTATTGGCTCGATTACTCCCACCACCAACCCGGCGGCTACGGTGATCAACAACGGTATCAGCATGATCGCCGCCGGCAACGCCGTCGTATTCAGTCCGCATCCCACCGCCAAGAACACATCCATCAAAACCATCGTCCTGTTTAATGAGGCCATTGTTCGGGCGGGGGGACCGGCCAACTTGCTTACGGCTGTAGCGGAACCGACCATTGATGCGGCAGGCGTAATGATGAAACATCCCGGCGTTAATCTGCTGGCGGCCACCGGCGGTCCCGGTGTGGTGAAAGCCGTACTGTCTTCCGGTAAAAAAGCCATTGGCGCCGGAGCCGGCAACCCGCCGGCCCTGGTGGATGAAACCGCGGATATTCCCAAAGCGGCCCGGGATATTATCAACGGCTGTGCCTTTGACAACAACCTTCCCTGCATCGCGGAAAAAGAAGTCATCGCCGTGGGTTCGATCGCCGATCAACTGATGAGTTACATGAAAAAATCCGGCGGTTATCAGATCTCCGGACAGCAAATCGATGAGCTGGTGAAAGTGATCCTGACGGAAGTGGAAGAGAAAAAAGCGGCCGGCTGCACCGATAAGCCGAAAAAATCCTACGCCGTCAACAAAGACTACGTAGGCAAAGACGCGGCTTATATCCTCAAAACCATCGGCATAAACGTTGGGGATGAGGTAAAAGTTGTTTTCTGCGAAGTGGACGCGGATCATCCCTTTGTCATCGAAGAATTAATGATGCCGGTACTGCCGGTCGTTCAGGTGAAAGACGTGGATGCGGCCATTGCCCTGGGTGTAAAAGTGGAGCATGGCAACCGCCATACCGCCATCATGCATTCCAAGAACGTGGACAATCTGACTAAATTCGCCCGGGCGGTACAAACGACGATTTTTGTGAAAAACGGACCTTCTTACGCTGGTATCGGCGTGGGCGGCGAAGGCTTTACAACCTTCACCATCGCCGGACCTACCGGCGAAGGCCTGACATCGGCACGGAGCTTTACCCGGCAACGCCGCTGCGTTCTGGTTGACGCGTTCTCCATTGTGTAGTGAGGTGAGTCAATAATGGCCAACGAGATAGTGGAAAAAGTTCAGGCGGCAGGAGTTGTGGGAGCCGGCGGCGCCGGCTTCCCGACCCAGGTTAAAATTAACGCCACCGTGGACGTGATTATTGCCAATGGCGCCGAATGTGAGCCGCTTTTGCGGGCACACCAGCTGCTCATGGCTGCGGAAAGCGAAAAAATCTTTCTGGGCATGCAGGCGGTTATGGCGGCGACCGGCGCAAAAAGCGCCTATATCGGTCTGAAACGCAAATACTATGATGCCGTCAGAAATCTGCAGGCGGTGATCGACCGCAGCGGCGACAGCCGGATTCAGCTATACTTTCTGCCGGACTTCTATCCGGCCGGCGACGAGCATGCCCTGTTGCATGAAGTCACCGGCCGCATCGTGCCGGAGGGCGGTATCCCGCTGAACGTGGGCGTCATCGTCATCAATGTGGAAACGCTGCTCAACGTCGCGCAGGCGATGGTGGATACTCCGGTGACGGAGAAATACCTGACGGTGGGAGGCGCTGTTCGGCAGCCCATCACCCTGAAGGTGCCGCTGGGAATGAAAATATCGCAGCTCATTGAATTGGCCGGCGGCGCTAACGTGTCCGAATATGGCCTGGTGGACGGCGGACCGATGATGGGAAAAATTATCAGCGGCGACGACGTGGTCACCAAAACCACCGGCGGTATTTTGGTATTGCCCAAAGACCATCCGGTAATTACCAACAAAAACATGCCGTGGCAGGTTGTCATCAACCGGGCGCGGGCCGTGTGCTGCAACTGTCGGGCTTGTACCGACAATTGTCCCCGGAATCTGCTGGGCCATTCTCTGGAGCCGCATCGGATCATGCAGGCGGTGGGCAGCGGAGCCGGCGCCGACAGCGGGGCCGTCACAACGGCGTTTTTATGTTCGGAATGCGGCGCTTGCGACACCTTCGGCTGTACCATGGGATTGTCGCCGCGCCGGGTCAATATGGAACTGAAGCGGCAGATGGCGAAAGCGGGCATAAAAAACCCGCATCATGAAAAACCGCTTAAAGCCCGGGCTAACAGGGAATTCCGCCGGATACCGACGAAACGCATCGTGGCCCGTCTGGGCTTAATGGCCTACGACGTGGAAGCGCCGTTAAGCGACAAAAAGGTGGAACCTCAGGAAGTCAGACTGCCTCTTGTTCAACATATTGGTGCGCCCGCTCAACCGGTGGTTAAAACGGGCGATGTAGTGCAAGCCGGGGACCTGATTGCCCGGATTCCCGAGGGAACGGTGGTTGGAGCCAACCTTCACGCCAGTATTAGCGGTACCGTTTTCGCCGTGGAAAATTATATTGGCATCCGCCGCTAGCCTTTTGCAGCGGGGAACATGTCATGAAAAGCACTGCCAGACAGGCTGCGCCAAAGTCTGGAATAAGGGGGATATCAATGAAACAGGCAATCGGTTTATTGGAACTGACAAATATCACCCGGGGGATTCAGGTTGCGGATGCAATGCTGAAAGCCGGCAACGTGGAATTGATTTTCGCGCAGCCGTTGTGTCCGGGCAAATACGTAGTTTTGGTATCCGGCGATGTGGGAGCGGTGGAAAGCGCCATCCGCAGCGGCCGGGCCGTAGGCAAAGAAAATGTAGTGGATGAATTCCTGCTGCCCCACGTTCACCAGGATGTACTGCCGGCCATTACCGGCTGCACATCGGTAAAGGAGATCCGGGCATTAGGCGTGATGGAAAGCTACTCCGTGGCATCCGCAGTGATTGCGGCCGATGCCGCAGCAAAAGCCGCCAACATTGAATTGGTGGAAATCCGCCTGGCTCGCGGCATGGGCGGCAAGGCCATCGTATCCTTGACTGGCGATGTGGGCGCAGTGACCGCAGCAGTGCGGGCCGGCACCACCGCCATCAAAGACGGCGGCTTCCTGGTGGACCAGGTGGTTCTGCCGGCGCCGCATAAGAGTTTGCATCAGGCGATTTTTTAACGTCTGTCCGACGTTGATATGAGGAGGGTGAAACAATGAATAAGGTAATGATTTCTCCGGGACGCTATGTTCAGGGACCGGGAGCCAGCAGTGAAATCGGCCAGCATGTCAAGAATTTGGGCGACCGGGCGTTGGTCCTGGGCGGCAGTCACGGGATTCGCTCGGTGCAGGACGCGTTGGAAAAGAGTTTTCAGGCTTCAGAAATATTTTTCGTGATGGAAACCTTTGGCGGTGAATGCTCCCGGGCGGAAATCGACCGGATCATTGAGACCGTCAAAAAACAACAGATCAACGTTATCGTGGGCGTCGGCGGCGGCAAAGCGCTGGATACCGCCAAAGCCACAGCGTTTTACGCCAAGCTGCCGGTAGCCATCGTGCCCACCATCGCCGCTACGGATGCCCCGTGCAGCGCGCTGTCGGTCATCTACAGCCCGGAAGGGGTTTTTGAATCCTATTTGCTGCTGCCCCGCAACCCGGATTTGGTGCTGGTGGATACCGATATCGTGGCGAAGGCACCGGTGCGTCTGCTGGTTTCCGGCATGGGCGACGCCCTGGCTACCTGGTTTGAAGCCGACGCCTGCGCCAAAGCCTTCGCGGGTAACCTGCCGGGCGGAAAATCCACGGCGGCGGCGCTGAGCCTGGCGCGCCTGTGCTACGACATTCTGATTGAATACGGCTATCAGGCCAAACTGGCGGTGGAAAAACAGGTGGCGACCGAGGCGGTGGAAAAAGTCGTCGAGGCCAATACCTTTTTAAGCGGTCTGGGCTTCGAAAGCTCCGGTCTGGCAGCGGCTCACGCTGTGCATAACGGTTTGACCGTGCTGGAAGAAACCCACCACGCCTACCATGGAGAAAAAGTGGCGTTCGGTACCCTGGTGCAGTTGGTAATGGAAAATCGCAGCAGGGATGAATTGGTGGAAGTGCTGTCTTTCTGTGCGGAAGTGGGATTGCCGGTAACTTTGGCAGAAATAGGGGTCAAGAAAATCGTTCCGGCGGAGATTATGAAAGTGGCGGAAGCCGCTTGCGCCGCGGGAGAAACGATTCACAACGAACCGTTCCCGGTGACGCCGGCGGCGGTTTACGCGGCCATTATTGCTGCTGATGCTATCGGTACGGCCTTCACAAAAGGACATTAATTTCTGAAAAACTTGGCAGTGGTCCGCCCGGCTATTTTGCCAATAACCGGGATAAAAGGCGGCCGTTTTGCTTCAGCCAAAGGCGGGAAGCGGCATAGTCCGGCAGATGATGCCGGACTATGGACCAGAAACGGCCGGAATGATTGCCTTCCAGCAAGTGGCAGAGCTCATGCACTACCAGATAATCGACGATTTCCGGCGGTGCCATGATCAAACGCCAGTTGTAGTTGACATTGCCCAGCGAGGAGCAGCTGCCCCAGCGGCTTTTCTGCTCCTTGATGCGGATCATTCCGGGACGGACGCCGATAACCGGAGACCACTGCCGGGTTTTTTCCAGGAGCAGCCGGGTTGCCTGTTCCACATACCAGGAACGGAGAAAATCCTGAATACGAAGATCACTATGGGGAACATGATCCCAGCTTTGCGGGTATTGCAGTCGGATTTGATCCGCGGCCACGGTAATCGCGGCGGCCGGTCCCGGCAGCAGCAGCAAAGTATGATACTGTCCCAGGTATAAAACCTTTTCGCCGGACGCCACCCGCTGATTCACCGGAGCGGTGTCCGTCATAGCCAGCCGGGAAGAAGAACGGAGGATCCATGCGGACTTTTCCTGTAACACCTTTTCCAGGTTATGCGGCGAAAATCCCCGGGGCGCGGTAATGTCCAGCCTGGTAGGCGCGGACAGCCTCAATTGAACCGTTTTTCGCCGGGAACTGTAACGGACGGTGTATTCGAAAGAATATCCTCCCAAAGTGACCGAGTCGGTTTTTGGGGTCGCGCTGCCCTTGAAAGACATAGTGGTTCTTGCGGTTGAAGGCAACGCAGGCGGTTGTGTTCTTGAAGTCATGTAAGCTCACCTTTCAGAGGTTTTCCAAACAGAACAGATCGGCAATTCTATATAACTAACCTACATATTACACTGAAGGAGGATTTTTATCCATGACTAATCTTTTCGGAGAGTTTTTTGGTACATTGGTCCTGATGGCTTTCGGTTGCGGCGTGGTGGCCAACGTGGTGCTTAAAGATTCTAAAGGCGCCGGCAGCGGCTGGATTGTTATTACCACAGGCTGGGCTCTGGCCGTATTGCTGGGCGTATACAGCGCCATTGCCACCGGTGCTCCCCAGGCTGACCTCAATCCTGCGGTAACCCTGGCGAAATCTATGCTGGGCGTTTATGCTCCCGGACATGCTGTTGCCACCATGCTGGCGGAACTGGCCGGCGCTTTTGTTGGCGCAGCCATCGTCTGGCTGGCCTATCTGCCGCATTGGGAAGCGACTGAAGACAAAGGCGGAAAATTGGCGGTGTTCTGCACGGGCCCTGCGATCCGCAATACTCCGGCCAATCTGATTTGCGAAATTATTGCTACTTGTTTCCTGCTTCTGATGATTTTTGTCATCTTCTCCAAAGAGGTTAGCGGCGGCGGTGCAAAATTTGCAGCCGGCTTTGGCCCGTACCTGGTTGGCATGCTGATCTGGGCTCTAGGCTTGTCCTTCGGCGGTCCTACCGGCTATGCCTTGAACCCGGCCCGTGACCTGGGACCACGTATTGCCCATGCTGTATTGCCGATCGCCGGCAAAGGGGATTCCGACTGGTCCTATTCCTGGATCCCGGTAGTGGGTCCGATGATTGGCGGCGCTTTGTCCGTAGTGATCGGCAAAGCGGCGGGCATTCTGTAATTTAATTCACCGTTTGTCGCTGGCGGCAAACTTGGCAACGTAAAAAACAAAACGTAAAAAATGGGCCTGGCGCATGAAAAAATGCAACGGGCCCGTTTTTTTACGCACGGCTGTAATTTTTCCGTGCCGGTTATGGCTAATAAATGCCGGGGTGATGCATGATTGTCTGAACGGGATTGATACGTTGGGATTTGGTGAGCAGGAATAAGCCAACATGTAGAGAATTTATAGACGTTAAATAAATAATCAATGCATAGCGGGAGGGTAAAATGAAAAAAGATGTAAGTATTTCTGAAATAAGAAAAACGGCAGAAGACTACTATCGCAACGGCGACTTCTATTGCTCCGAGGCCATCGTAAAATCCCTTAAGGATGGCTTCTCGCTGCCGATTGCCGATGATGCCGTTGCGATGGCGTCCGGTTTTCCCGTGGGCATGGGTGGCTCCGGCTGTACTTGCGGGGCCGTCGCCGGCGGCGTAATGGCGTTGGGGATGTTTTTTGGACGCAGCCAGCCCAAAGACGCCAAAGTTGAGAAAACGATGCAATTGGCCAAAGAACTGCATGATGTTTTCCAAAGCCGGCATAAGGTATTGTGCTGCCGCACCCTGACCCATGGTAAGGAACTGGGATCGCCGGAGCATATGAAGCAATGTATTGCCTTTACCGGCGAAGTGGCCGAAGAAACCGCCAAAATCGTCGTGAGGGAATGGAAATAGCCAATCCCGGTGCAGCGGCAACCTGCTTTTTTCCAAAAATGAAAACAAATGAGGAGTGGCATAATTGAAAAAATCAAAAATTTGGCTGGTAATCAGCGCACTTATTCTTTTATTCATCACCTGCGGCTGCGGCGGGAAATCACCGGTGGAGCAGAAACCGGCGGCCCCGGCGCTGAAAGAGCTGCGTATGGGCATCGTTCCCTTGCCTCACTACGCCCATATGTGGATCGCCAAAAAGAAAGGCTTTGTTGATGAAGAGCTGCAAAAAGTCGGCTATCAGCTGAAATGGCAGCCCTTTAACCTGGGAACCATGGTAAACGAAGCCTTTACGGCGGGACAGCTGGATATGGGAATTATGGGGGATTTTCCGGTGTTTATCGGTCGTTCCTCCGGGACCAATTACCGGATCGTATCCATTGCCTCGGCAGGCCCCAAGACCCTGGCTATGGTGACGAAGAAGGATTCCGCCATCAGCGTGGTGACGGATCTGAAAGGGAAAAAAGTCGCCACGACGAAAGCGTCTTACGGGCAAAAACTGTTGGTCGCGCTGTTGGAGAAAAACGGAATGACAATACAAGACATCCAGTTTGTTCATATGTCGATGGATGATTTGACGGCGGCGCTGGTTCGGGGCGACGTGGACGCGGGCGTGATGTGGGATCCGCTGATTACTCGTATGGAAGACGCGGGGGAAATCAAAGTGATCGCTGACGGCACAGGCGTTTATGAAGCGTATGCGGTTTTAATGGCCAGCGGTGAGCTGGTGGACAAAAACCCGCAAGTGGTTGACGCGATGTTGAAAGCGTTTCGACGCGGTCATGAATATCTTAGAAAAAATCCCGAAGAATGCGTAAAACTGCTGACGGAAGAAATGAAAATACCGCCGGCCCAAATGGCTAAAATCATCAATAAGTTCAACTATGATGACGTTATTACTGACAAATTCGTCACGGACATGAAAGACACAGAAGCCTTCATGCGGCGAAATAGTTTGATAAAAAATCCGGTGGATGTGGATGCGCTTATTCGCAAAAACTAATTTGATTTACGGGGAGGCTTACGCGTGGAAGCTGTTTTACATCGCGCAGTCGTCTATACCAACAGAATTTTGCTGCTGAGAACGGCGTGGAAGCGGATATTGGCGCCTTGCGTTATATTAGGCGTTTGGCAGGGAGCCGTGGTCAGCGGGTTGGTAAAGCCTGTATTGCTGCCGCCGCCGACCCAGGTATTCGAGGCGATGGTCATGATGCTGGGCAACGGCGAGCTGGCGGTACATCTGGGCGTCAGCATTGCCCGAGTGCTGGAAGGTTTTTTATTGGCGGCTGTCTTGGGAATTGGTCTTGGCATGGGGATGGGGCTATTGCCGCAGCTGAATGATCTGCTGGACGGAACCATTCAGCTGATCCGCCCGATTCCTCCGATTGCCTGGCTGCCGATGGCGATTCTGTGGTTCGGCATTGAAGAAGGGTCGAAAATTTTCATCATCACGCTGGGCGCTTTTTTTCCGATCTTTATCAACGTGTTGGAAGGCATTCGTCAGACGGATCAAAAGTATGTGGAATTATCCCAGGTGCTGGAAGTTCCGCGAGGTAAATTTATCCGCAAAGTCATTATTCCCGGAGCGCTGCCGTTTATTATTTCCGGCCTGCGCATCGGCCTGGGCTACGCCTGGATGTGCGTGGTGGCGGCAGAATTGTCAGCCGGTATGAAGGGGATCGGGTTTATGCTGACCGACGCCCGCTCGCTGGCGCAAACGGACAAAGTGTTTGTGGGCATGCTGTCGATCGGCGTCATCGGCAAAATGATGGATAGCCTGCTGCGGATGCTTGAAACGAAGATCGTTAAGTGGAGGGGAGCTTTTACGGGGGTATGACAGCAAAAGACCATTTGGTCATTAAAAATTTGGCGAAATTCTATGTAAACGAAAACGGAAACATGCCGGTGTTGGAAGATATTTCTCTTTGCGTGAAAGCGCAAGAGTTTGTGGTCGTTGTAGGCGCCAGCGGCTGCGGAAAAAGCACGCTGCTGCGCATCATTTGCGGCCTTGATACGGATTACCGGGGGGCCGTTGCCTTGCGGGGCAAGAAAATCTCCGGACCCGGTTTGGACCGGGGGATCGTCTTCCAGGAACATCGGTTATTGCCTTGGCTGCGGGTCGAGGGCAACCTGGAATATGCGCTGCAAAGCGGCGCGGCGGCACAAAATAAACGGCTGATCGCGGAAAAGCTGGCCCTGGTGGGTCTCAGCGGCTTTGAAAAAGCGTATCCGGCGCAATTGTCCGGAGGTATGGCGCAACGGGTTGCCATCGCCCGGGCCTTGGTTAACCAACCGGATATTTTGCTGCTGGATGAACCGTTTGGTGCGCTGGACGCGTTGACGCGGCTGAAAATGCAGCAGGAAATCCTGCGCATTTGGGAAAAAGAGAAAACCACAATGATCATGGTGACCCATGATATTGAAGAAGCCGTTTATTTGGGCAGCCGGGTTATCGTGATGTCGGATCGTCCGGGAACAATAAAAAAAGAGTTTGCGGTTGATCTGCCGCATCCCCGTAATCGTTCCGCCGTAGAATTTCTCCAGCTGCGCAAAGCCATTTGCCATGAATTTCATGAAGATTTGATGTAGGCAGTTCGCCGAAAAGAGCCGTTTCCCTATTGCGTCAAGCATAGGGGAGCGGCTTTTTGCCGTCTCCGTTGCAATAGAAGCTGCGTCTATGTTGGCGAGAGGAATGCCGGAACCTTATTGTATTCGAATGTGCCGACACGGGGCAGGGAAATTTTAAAGAAATCAACCGGCGTTCGTTATAATGCAATAAAAGTAAGAAAAATGCCAATCGTTGACTATGTGAACAGTTGATGTTACAATTCGGTTAGCATGGAAATGACTATTGTATAAATCCGGGCAGTATGTTCCGGCACATGGTCATTAGCGGATTCGACGGAGGAGGCTGATTTTTTGAACAAGTGGCGGAGATGGATGATTGCGGCGGCGCTAGCTTTTGTCATTACAATTGCTGCGGGGCTGGTATACCAAAGAAGCATGGAAGTATCCAATGCCAGCAAGCCGTTGGCAGGACTAGCGCCGGTTCGGATTGTTACGGCCACGCAGGGAACCATTATTATGAGTGCGCATTACTTAGGTAAAGTGGAATCGGCCATGACCAGCGAAGTATCTGCGCGCATCACGGCCAACGTACTGGACGTCTTTAAACGAGAAGGCGACACGGTAGCCGCCGGAGATCGTCTGGTGGAACTGGATGATGTAACGATGGCCAATAAAACGCGAGCCTCTATTGCTGAATTGCGTGCGGCGCAAAGTGCGCTGCTGGCAGCTGAAAGCAGTTATCAGACGCAGAAAGCCAGCTGGGAGCGCAGCCAGCGCTTGTATAACCAGTCGGCCATTGCGTTGGAGTCTTTCGAGCATGCAAAGTCTGCTGTCGATAACATGGCGAATCAGGTGAGCGCCGCCAAAGAGAAAATTCAGATATGCGAAGAGAATCGTCAGATCAGCCTAAAAGAACAAGCGTACGCACAACTGCTGGCTCCTTTTGCCGGAGTAGTCACTAAACGTCTGGTGGAGCCAGGGGATTTGGCCTTGCCGGGAAAGGCGCTCATGACGATACAAGCGGTGGATTGCGGCTATAAAATTACGGTACCTGTGCCGCAGGACGCGGCATCGGCGATTCAAGCCGGGGCGGAAGCGGTGATATCCGATGGCGTTCGTAAATTGATGATGCCAGTGACAAAAGTCTACCCGGCACTGGCATCGACGAATTTGGCGATGGTGGAAATACAATTGACAGAGATGCCCTGGCAATTGCCACTGGGATCTTCATTAGGCGTTGACATCGTTACCAGGCGTATCAGCGGCGTGATCCTGCCGGTTCAAGCGTTGATAACCAACAGTAAAGGGAACTTTGTTATCACTGTTGATGACAGCGACGTGGTTCATCAAATACCGGTTCAGGTAACCGGCCGCAATTCGGAAATGGCCGCAGTCACGGGGATTCCTGCTAACAGCCGGGTGGCTGTCGGCCAAGAAAACCGTTTGATACAATTGGTGGACGGTAAAAAAGTAATGGTTATTACTGATGGGAGTGAAAACCATTGAATGGGCTGATCGGGAAATATTTTGCAAAGCCGTATTTGGTTCTATCCTTCGTTTTTCTGATGGCCATCGTGGGCATTATCGGCTATGTTAAAATGCCGCTCAATATGTATCCGGACAGTGATCATCCCCAGATCACCATCATTACTATGGAATCCGGAGCTTCGGCGGCTGATGTGGAGGCGAAAATCAGCCGGACCATCGAAAAAGAAATGACGACGCTGGGGGATGTGCTGAAGGTTAGCTCTACCAGTAAAGATGAAGTGTCCGTTGTCACGGTTGAGTTTGATTATACCCGGACACTGGATTCCGCTGCCACGGACGTTGCCAATGCCTTAAGCAAGATGATGGGCAAACTGCCCACGGACATTCAGCAGCCGCAAATTTTTAAAATTAGTCAAGCAACCCAACCGACCCTGATTTTGTCTCTTTCTCCCCGGGATGACGGGATTTTGGACATGAGCCAAATTCGCCAGTTGGCGGATAACGAGATTAAGGAAGAACTTCTGCGTGTCCCCGGAATTTCGCAGGTAGAGGTATTCGGCGGTTTTTTGCCGGAGTATAAAATCATTGTCAAACCGGATACTTTGGCACAGCATAAGCTGACCATCAATGATGTCGCTGCGGCGCTCAGCGCCAATAATGTCAACGTCCCTAACGGATTGATTATTAAATCCACCGGGCAATACCTTTTGAAAACTCAGGGGGAGTTTCGTACTCCCGAGGAAGCCAACCATATTGTTATCGCTCGGAGTGAAACGGGTGATATCCATTTGCGGGATGTTGCCACGATTGTCAGGGATATCGCGGAGCCGCAGTCTGTTTATCACGGTAATGGCCGACAAGCCATCGGAATGAGCATATTGCGTTCGCCATCTGGAGTGGCGATGGACAGTATCAGCGCTGTGGAAAAATATTTGCCCCAATTAAAAGAACAGTATCCGGGGATTCTCTTTGAAATCAGTGATACGCAGGGTGATTTAATCCGCACCAGCGTGAATAATATGCAGACGGCTTTGTTTGAAGCGATTCTGCTTACCGTGATTATTGTATTTCTGTTTCTCGGCAACCTTCGGATCACATTGCTGGCGGCGATCTCCATTCCTTTTACCTATTTAATTACTTTCGGCATTATGTGGCTTATTGGCTATGAATTAAATACAGTAACTTTTACCGGAATCATTTTAGCTGTAGGGATGCTGCTGGATGATGCGATTGTGGTCCTGGAAAATATTTCGCGCCATTATCAGGAGGATGGTTCTCCGGATCAACTGGATCAGGCGGTGATCGGCGGCACGCAAGAGGTGTTGCTGGCGATATTTTCCGGGACTTATGCCACGGTAATGGTGTTGGTGCCGATTATCTTTATCGGCGGTTATGTTCAGGCGGTGATGCGGCCCTTTATGATGTCGATGTGCATTGCTTTGGTGGTATCCTATATTGTGTCAGTAACGATCATTCCTATTGCCGCGCCCTGGCTTTTGCGGCAGCGGCATTTGCCCAACCGTCTGGAGCGGATGACCCGCCGTTTTGACGAAACCGTAGTGAGTGCTGTTCAGGATTTTTATGTGCAGACGGTGGCCGTGGCTTTGCGGCGGCGGTCGCTATTCGGAGCAGGGGCTCTACTTCTCTTTGGGCTGAGTATGGGCTTAATGCCTATACTGGGGAGGGATTTAATGTCGTCAATGGACGCCGGCATTATCAAGGTTAACTTTGAAATGGATACGGACATGTCGCTGGCGGAAACGGAGAAAGTGGCGACGGCGATGGAAAAAGCCGTGCTGCAGATCCCGGGGTTGCAAAGCGTGTCCACCATTCTGGGATCGGAATCCGGGGTTGTGAGCTTTGGCAGCGGCAAAATTCCTCAGCAGGGGAATATGACCATCAATTTACTGGATCGATTTCAACGAAAGCAGAGCATCTGGGAAACCGAGAATGAACTGCGGCGACAGTTCCAGGAAATACCGGGGCTCAAATACGTGGATGTATTCGATTTTGGGGCTACCGCCATGGCCAGCATTAAAGCGCCGGTGGCGCTGTTGATTACCGGCCCGGATCGGTATGTGCTGGATACGCTGGGGCGGCAAATAACGGACCGGTTAGGGGACGTCAACGGACTGAAGACCATTTCGCGCAACTGGACATTTGACAAGAATGAAATCACTTTCGTGGTGAATAAAGAAGCCTGTTCCCTATATGGAATTTCACCGCTGCAAGTCTCGCAGCAGGCAGCTAACGCAGTGCAGGGAATGGCATCGTCACGTTACCGCATTGACCAGGAGGACGGTATTCTGATGCGTGTGACAGCGCCCGTTGAGCGACGTGATCACGTTAATAAGTTAAGCAACTTATTGATTGCCACGCCCCGGGGTGTGACTCCGCTGGAAACCTTGGGTCAGTTCGCCTTTAAGAAAATGCCTACGCTGTACACGCGACAAAACATGCAAAACACCTTGGAGATTTATGGATTCCGGGAAAAAATGGCGATTTCCCATTTGGACAGCGGCATCCAGCGCGTGCTGACCAATCTGCCGGTACCGGCAGGGTATACCATTACCCAGGAAGGTGACATGAATCAAATGAAATCATCCTTTACCGCCATGAGCGGCGCGATGGGAATTGGGATGATTCTGCTCTACTTTAGCCTGGTTCCGGCGTTCGGATCTTTTGTACATCCCATGACCATCATGTCGGCCATTCCATTGGGGATGATCGGTTCGATGTGGGCGTTGCTGCTAAGTGGTAAACCGGCTTCTATGCCGGCATTCATGGGGATGATCTTATTGGCGGGAATCGTGGTAAAAAACTCAATTTTGTTAATTGACTTTATTGTAAATGCCCGTAGCCAGGGAGCGGGCGTTGAAGAGGCGATCATTGACAGCGTAAAGGTGAGAAGCAGGCCCATTCTTATGACCGCATTCGGGACAGCCGTAGGCATGACGCCGATTGCGCTGGAATGGGCAGTAGGTCTGGAGAGGCTATCGCCATTGGCGGTAGTTTCCATCGGCGGTTTGCTGGCATCTACTTTTTTGACGCTGGTGTATGTCCCTATTTTATATTCGCTTTTTGAGGAAATAAAAGAGAAGCTTGCCGTGCGGATCAAGAATATTTCTGTGCAAAAGCAGTCATAAGGAATCGGACTGACGGTGGATTGTTATGGCCGTGGATTCGGTTTCTTGCGTAAAATTTTACGGCTGTAAAAAAACGAATAAAAATATTGTATGAAGTGTTGACAGACATGGATTTTGCCTTTATAATTATCAAAGTGGAACGGCGGTTCCGCAACAAACACATAATGCCGAAGTGGCGGAATTGGCAGACGCACCTGACTCAAAATCAGACGAGGTCTCCTCGTGCCGGTTCGAGTCCGGCCTTCGGCACCAGTCATGCGCGAACGGATAACCTCCAAGTTATCCGTTCTTTTAATTGGTTCTATACTAAATGTTGGGGTGACCAGTGAACCAACTGGTCACCCCAACATTTTTAATATTTCGCCGGAAAAAACAAACGAAAAGGGTCATGCTGAAATTTTGGAGTTTCAACACGGCCCTTTTTCCGGCGGCGATTTGAATATCAGACAATCCGGTTGCTGACGGCGTCGTTCAGCAACCGGATTAATATATCCAGGGCTTTCACCAGGTCCTCCTCCGTCAGGTTGGTCCAGCAAATCCGCAGATGATTGGTTTCCGGCTCGCCGGGATAGAAAATGGAGCCGGGGAAAAAATGAATGCCGCGCCGGTGCGCTTCGGGAATCAAGTGGTCGGTATTGATCGCCGGCGGCATCGATAGCCAGAGGTAAAGGCCGGAGGTCTGATGCGGACGGATAATAGAAGGGTCCAGGCGGTCATTGATGGTTTTCAGGACGTTTTTGCGGCGTACTTCCAGCAAATGGCTCATTTTGTTGATAGAGCGCAATAACTCGGGATTTTTGAAAAAAGGAATGAGGGATTTTTGCAGCCAAAGCGGCGAACCCAGGTCGGCGATTGATTTTGCCGCCAGGAGCCGGTTGTAGATGCTGCCATCCGCCGCCAGCAGGCCGATGCGGAGGCCGGGAAAAAGAAATTTGCTGAAACATTTCAGATAGACGACTCGTCCGGTGGTGTCCAAGGATTTTATCGGCGGCGGCAGTTTATTGCTTTTTATTCGCAGCAGCTCCAGTTCACGGTGCGGTTCATCTTCCAAGATCAGAATATTATGCTGTTGGGCGAAACTGAGAATCTCGCGGCGGCGGGACAGGGGCATGATCGAGCCGGTGGGATTCTGTCCCGTGGGGACCAGATAAATAGCTTTGATGCGAACCTGTGACGCCAGGTCTTCCAGGAGGTCAATGCGCAGGCCGTCTGTGTCAACTGGCACCGGCAGCAAATTGGCGTGGGTTAAGCGAAACGCATCGATAGCGCCGGAAAAGCACGGGGTCTCCACCGCGATGGTGTCGCCGGGGCCTAAGAAAGTGCGGCTGAAGAGGTCGATGCCTTGCTGCGTGCCGTTGGTAACCAGCAGTTGATGCGGGGCAAGATCAATGGACAGGGAACGCAGGTAGCTGGATATCGACTGTAGAAAATCGGCGTCGCCCTGGAATTTGGAGTATTGTCCCAGAAAATGCGGAGACTTTTCCAGCGTTTCATGCAATGAGGCTTGAATCAGGCGGATAGGAAGCAAAGAATGGTGCATGCAGGCGTCGGCTAAATTTAGAATATGCTGCGGCAAACGCACCGCGCTCTGACTCCAAAAACTGGCCCGGGGGAGATAATCCGGCACAGACAGCTGCCAGTCGAAGGGAGCGGCGGCGGGGGCCTCGACGGAAGCGAGATTCCGGGCGCGAACAAAAGTTCCTTTGCCATGAAAAGTTTCCGTCAGGCCATGCTGATCCAGCAGCTTGTAAACATGGTGAGCCGTAACCAGACTAATGCCCAAATCCGCCGCCAATTTCCGCACCGGCGGCAGCTGCGCGCCGGCGGCCAAGAGGCCGGAACGGATGCGCTGGGATATTTCCAGGTAAATTTGTTCGCGGAAATTATTTCTTTTCCGATCAATGGCAATGTTCATAAGCCCTCCAAGTGTTATGGGATTCGTTTGACTGTTATAGTGTTTTAGTGGTTTTATAACCCTAATATACACTAATACGGTATAACAGAAAAGAGGGGTTGCATGTATATTGTATATGGCTTGATGTGTTTAATTTTCGGCACGACGTTTTTGGGGATAAAGATCGGCGTTGATGCCGGTGCGCCGCCGTTTCTTTTTGCCGGCTCACGTTTTTTCTTTGCCGGCGTGGTGGTCTTGCTCGCCGTAAAGCTGTTAAAGGGCAGTGTTATGGTACCGGCGGGCTTGCGCCGGGACGTGATGCTGGTCGGTATTTGCATGACGGGAATTATGTTCGGCTGTCTGTATTGGGGCGAACGCTATGTATCTTCCAGCGTGGCGGCGCTGCTGGCTGCGACGACACCGATCATGATCGGTGTAACGGAATGGGTGCAGGGGGTAAGAGACAATACCCGGATAAAGGTTTTGGGACTGCTGCTCTCTTTTGCCGGGGTTTGCACGGCGATATTGCCGGCGCTGGGAATGGACGCGTCGCAGGAGGCGGTTATCGCGGTGATCGTTATTTTGGCGGCGGAAGGCGGCAGTGTATACGGTACAATGATTGCCAAAACCGTCTTAAACAAGGGCGTAAGTCCTTTTGTGCTTAATGGCTGGCAGATGCTTACCGGTGGAATGCTGCTGATGTTGCTGTCGCTGTTTTGGGAGACGCAACCCGTTATTACCTATGAGGTGGCGGCGTCTTGGGCTTATCTGGTGATTTTAGGTTCCTTGGGCGGGCATGGAGCCTACTATTGGCTGGTGTACCGCAGCGGGCCGTTATTGCCGTCGACGTGGACCTATATTTCGCCGGTGATCGCCCAGTTTGTCGGCTATATTGTCTTGGCGGAATACCTGTCTTTCTATTCCTTAATCGGCGTGGTTCTGGTCTTGGGAGGCATATTCTTAGTCAGCCGGGCGGCGGCGATTGACAGCTGGCTGGTGCGACTGTTTAAACAGAAAACTTCTTTTTACAGTGATTAAGTGGTATGGTGACAGTAACGGCGATTAGGGAACAAGACTGAATCTGGGCTCCAGCAAGACTGAAGCCCAGATTCAGCAGGAACAGAACGCAAAAGGAAGAGGACGGAAATTTTGGCTGG
>DATMYQ010000140.1:0-4856 GCA_035560935.1 Patescibacteria group bacterium
TGTCCGGATGTTGCCGAAATACGCACTGCCAAAGAGCTAATCGAAAATGATTAAGTCGTTCGCTGATAATGCGTGGGAAGAATACGAATATTGGCAGACTAAAGATAAGAAAATATTAAAAAAAATCAACACTCTCATAAAAGACATCGAACGCAAGGGTTACGAAGGACTTGGAAAACCTGAACCTTTGACTCATGAATTAAGCGGATACTGGAGCCGACGCATCACAGAAAAAGACAGACTCATTTACAAAGTGGAAAATGGGCACATTATTATCGTCCAATTACGCGGGTATTATGATGACTGAAAACCTCACGGCTAAGCAAAAAACGGATCGCCATGTCAATCATCTGTTGCCACTCGGCTGGGGCGGTGGCGGGGATAATCACAATGCCTGACCTAGATTTATCATAAATTTGGAAAGCACTCGCTTGGCCCCATTGAACGGTTCAGTAATTTTCTGCGGTATCTCCATATCCTCCATATAGAGCTTTGGTTATGTCACTTGGCGACGCTATTGTTGACAATATTTTATTCGTGTGCCTGCTGAGAACTTTGAATTTGAAAATACAGAGAAAAGCAACAACGTACAGATCCGATCTTTTACCTCCCAGTTGCTTGACAGTGCGTTTCAGCAGTTTTTTATTGTTGGCTGCTCTCCAATCCGTCATACTGAGATTGTCAGCTGGCAGCGCCGGACTTTGACCGTCAGGATGTGCTGCCATGTTGCCGCAGAATCTCCCTTTTCTTGCCGCCCGGCCTTCCCGGCGGTTTCTTTTTTTGCCAGGGTAACGAAGATGATGACATTAGAACGAAATAAAAAGCAGTAATCGTAGTATTCTCAGGAACATAGATAGCCATGATTTTATAATTGGTGTCCACGTGCAAGTGGCTGATCGAACACCCGGCATCTACTCTACTAGTGGCCCGTTCCGCCTGCGAAGCGGGCATATCCCTGTTTATGCCTGAGTTGGCCGACACGGTGGACAATAATATACTTTTAGCAATTTGTGCTTTTTCTGAGTTTCAAATAATACAACATAGGCCTTTTATTAAGAACGACATGTGCCAGCCCGGCACCAATAAAGAGATATCCTGCCCATTCATGCGCTTTTTTGGGATAAAGGGGTGTTTCTCTCTTGACCGCGGGGCTATTATTATCAGCGGTGTTAGTGCTTATTGACGCTTGCGAAACATTTTGGGGTCTGGGCATAACGGCCATCTGCACTCCTGATGCAGATACAATAACAAATGTAAGGGCTAAGATAATGGATGTAATTTTTCTCATGATGCTTCCTCGCTTTTCTTTTTATAGATATTAGTATAACCTGCAAATGTTACAGTTTGGTTACGATCCAGACCCAATTTGCGATATTTTCGGTTTGTGGAAATTGAATTCGGCATCTGCCTTTTTGTAAAACAGGCCATTGCCTGCTCTGGCTAATAAGATAGGAAGGAATAACGGTTTGTATCCCGCTCAATTTATCGGGCCCGCAGGAAGAAGAGAAAAAAGATAGCGGAAATGAGAAGCCGCTTTTGTGTTATAGCTGTGCGACGAAGTGGAAAGTGTGGCGAATGTGGGTGGGGAAAAAATATGGGCCGCCTTGAAACTGGCGGCCCATGGGAGTGAACAGAATCGAGTGAACATAAGCGGTTTTAAAAGAGGAATAGCCGGGGGCTGTCGGCATAAGTAATCAAGCGAAATGCCGCGTAATCCCATCATTTTCCAGTGTTTAAACAGCAGGGACTTTGTAAGGACAGTTTACGCACTTAATCAATGCTCTTTAAGTAAACAAAAACGAGAAAATCACCAAAAAGGCAAGTTGCATAAACGCTACCGTCCAGCCGTTTTTGATCATGGACCGCATATCCTGTGACTGGGCGAAACCCATGGAACTAAACATGTTTGACCCGGGGTGGAAAAAGTTGGTCGCGCGGGTGGCGACGATGACGGCGGTCGCCCAGGTTAGCGTAGGAATTCCGTACTGTTTGACGAGTGGTAAAAACATTTCATTCACCATTTTCATGACCGCAACCGTTGCACCGGTCAGACCCACGGCTCCCGTCAGTCCACCTATAATTGGCACGGCCACTTTACCGCCTAAATGTACGAGCGGCTGAATTAAAATAGCCACGGCCTGAAATGCGCCCGCTTTTTCCATGAACCCCATAAACACTTCGAGCAACAGGAACATAAAGAATAAATTGACATTGGCACCCATACCTTTGACAAAAAGTTCAAACACCCGACTCAGGCTCAAACCGCCGACGAGTCCTGTAACCACAGCAAGGGTAATCATAATGACCGGCACGTAAGTGGTTTGCGCGTTCCAGACCAACCCGCAGCCGACCAGGATAACAAAGGCAAGGATAAACACCACGGTTGCGCGAATTTCCCGACTGCTGGGATTGAATACATCAACGTTTTCGCTGACTTCGCGTTCGTAGTCATTCCGCCCTTTCGTGGTTTTCTGAATCCGGCCGGCCATAAACCAGGTGGTGATGAGAGTGACAATAGCCACCGGCAACGCCGCTTTCAGCAGCATTTCGCCATAGGCAAGTCCGGTTAAACCCAGTAAAGTAACTACTGGCGGGGTAAATGGTCCCAAAATCAAACCTTCTTCACCGGCTGCGTGAAACAATACGCCCACAGTGCTTTTCGTCAGACCCGCCGCTGCGGCGATCGGCAGGACAATGGGAGCAATGACTGCGTTGCCGCCGGCCATGGTTCCCAGCAAAGCGACGATGGTCAGGCTGGCTGCAATGATGCCGGCCATCGCTTTTTTCTCGGTATTCACACCAATACCGTACACGATCTTGTGCACGATGGTATGACTGACTTTCGTTGCCGTAAGGATCTCGCCCAGGCCACGTCCCAGCATAATGATTAAGCCCACCAAAGCGAGGAAGGACCCCATGCTCTTAACCAGTGCGTCGCCGAAGGAAAAAACCGACTGATGGGTGATCACGGCTCCGATGATCACCGCGATTAACGTTGTCGGTATCGGATCCTTATAAGTGAAGATCAAAACTACGTAAACAACTAAGGGAACTAACCCGAGCAGACCATACCACATATCAAAATTTGCCGGAATCATTATCTTTGTACCTCCCTTAATTTTTGTTAGGCTGAGATCAGGTGGTTTGCATCTTGCGCAAAACACGGCCCGGAGCGTTGCCGGTCAATTGGTCATCTTTCACGACGACTTGACCGTTGACGAATACATATTTGAATCCGATAGAATAATGGTGAGGACTCGTAAACGTTGCCTGATCACCCACCACCGCCGGATCAAACAGGGTCAGGTCGGCGGCGAATCCCGGGCGGATCTGCCCGCGATCCGCTAAACGCAGCCGCTCTGCCGGAAGTCCGGTCATTTTATAAATGGCCGTCTCCAATGGCAGTAAGTTTTTTTCTCGTACAAATCTGCCCAGGATGCGGGAAAATGTTCCATAAGAGCGGGGATGAACCGACTCACCATGGTCCCGTTCGGCGTTGATTCCCCTGCCGTCGGACCCGATCGCCACCTGCGGGCAGGAAAGAATATATTCCATATCCGCTTCCGAAATGGAGAAAAATATAGCACTGACAGCGCCGTCTGCATTGAGCAGCAAACGGATGACTGCATCTTCGGGAACGCATTGCCAGAGAGTGGCGATTTCGGCCACTGTCTTGCCGATAAGAGGCTGGTTTGGCGCTGCTCCGATGCCGGCGATCATAATCCGGTCCGCACCGCCACGAACGTTGACTTCTCTTCCAATTTCTATTTTTAACTGCTGACGGAGTTCCGCCAGATCCAATCTTTGCAATAAATTGTCAACCCCGCCGGAGTGAGCCCATTGAGGCACCAATACCGATAATGCTGTGCTGGAGGCTTCGTAAGGATATTGATCAGCGCCGATATCCACTCCGCTGTGCCGTGCCGCCAGTATGGCGTCCAGAGCCAGTTTGCCCTTACCCCAGTGGGGACGGCCAAGAGCTTTTAAATGGGAAATTTGTACCCGCGCGCCGCTTCGTTGGCCGATTTGAATTATCTCGTCGACAGAATCCAGCAGTGTTTCGCTTTCGCCCCGTACATGACTGGTGAATAGGGCGTCATAGCCGGCGGCGACTCCAGCTAGTTCCAGGAGTTCATCAGTCTGAGAATAACTGCCGGGAGGATAGATTAAGCCTGTGGACAGACCCCACGCACCCTGTTGTAAAGATCTTTGCAACAGGATTTTCATTTCCCGCATTTCGTCTTTGGCCGGCGGGCGGTTATCGGATCCCATGACGGCCATTCGCAAAACACCGTGTCCGATCAACGGAGCCAGATTCGGTCCGATACCCAGTTGGTCAATATGGGCGGCATATTCATCAAAATCTGTCCAGGAGATGCCTTGCGGGGAGAGGGAGAATCCGTGCATATTCAAATATGCCGCTAATTCTTGTCTGCGATTTGGGCTTGTGGGGAAAATACCGATGCCGCAATTACCGGTGACTTCCGTGGTCACGCCTTGCGACAACTTGCTATCGGACAGAGGATTGGCAAAAAGGGAACCGTCGGTATGCGAATGTAAATCAATAAAACCAGGTGCCACCACCAGTCCGTCGGCCTCCAACACGGTTCGTCCCGTTTGGTCGATAGCCGGTGCCACCGCAGTGATTACGCCGTCGTCAATAGCGATCTCGGTTTTCGAACCAGGGCCACCTGTGCCATCAATCACCATACCGCCGCGAATCAATATTCTGCTCACTCAACCACATCCTTTCAAAATAAAAACAGCATAGACCCTCAAGAAATTCCTGAGTGTCCATGCTGGATTTCGCTTTCGTCCTGTATAGGATAATTATCAGCATTCCAATAATAATATAC
>DATMYQ010000141.1:0-12992 GCA_035560935.1 Patescibacteria group bacterium
GCTATATGTAGTGTAATTCCTGCTTCATCCCGAGAAACTTTTCCGATATTACTCGTCCCTTTATATCAGCAATTTCGATAGGGTAACAAAGCAAAACTCTAACCCCAGAATTCCCGGGTTAGAGCTTTTTTAAGGAGAGAAAACCATGGAACGCATTGCGGTTATTTCAAAAAACATTCATTCCATTGGCTATGACCCCTCCACCGAAACGTTAGAAGTAAAATTCGACTCCGGAGCCATCTTTCAGTATTACAATGTCCCGGCCACGGTACATGCCGAGCTAATGTCCTCCCCATCCAAAGGAGTTTATTTCGATTATAAGGTAAAAAACAGTTATCGGTATAATAAAGTGGTGTGGTTTTAAAAAGCTCACAAGATCGGCGGTTCTTATTCTTCCGAGAATAAGAACCGTTTTTTCTTTCCTTCATCCTACCCGGCATACTCGCGTCAGTGCCTGACGGTTGTGACCGAAGGCCAGTTCCAGTTCCAAAATCATCCGGCGTACGGCCTCAACCGCCGCTTCCGCTGCAAAAGGCCGGGCAGCATCCCCCAGGCGTTGTCCGAATGACACCAGCAGACGGGCTGCCTCTGTCAGCCCATACAGATAAAAAATTTTACGAAAGATCAAATTAACCAAAAAATGCTCCTGCAAAATTTCGGCCGTGAAGCAAGCCGGCGTTCCCGGCGGCACCGTCTGCATATCCATATACATATAGTTGTTTTGGAATGTCTGGTTTAACCGCTGCCGTGCTGCCTCCATATCTCCTGGTTCCGCGCTATCCAGTCCGGCAGCCGTTTTTTGCAGCAGCAGCAGGCGTTCCGCTATAGGCACTCCCCGCCATTGCAAGATATCAATAAAATGATGCTCCAGCTCAAAATAATGGCGCAGTGAATGACCTATCGGCCGCTGCTCCGGATACACCGCCACCGTGGGAACGTCCTCCCGGACCGCCAGCGGCGGCGTCTCCGACCGCATAATTTCCAGCGGCTGCACCCGCGCCACCAGCCGTAACACTTCCGGGCAGCTGAAACTCAATGATAATTCCAGCCCCCGGGCCGTATCCATCGGATAGCGGGGAAACGTTTGGCAAACACTGTCCAGATGTTCATGCCCGGCCTGCCGGTGCAGCCAGCAGCTCTGGTCCGGCGACAAAAACCAACATGCTCCACCCTTTTTGTTAATGACCGCGTATTCGCCCGGCTGCATTTTTCCCGTCAGCCGGGTAAAAGCAGCCTCAAATTCTTCACGGTCGTCCCTCGCGGCAAAAAATTCCTGATTGCGCCGGTAGCTCTCCTCATCCAAGGTTACCATCCAGTCATTGCGGCAGCAGGCGCCGCACATGGCGCAGTTAAAATCGCGGACAATATCCAGATAAATATACACCTTGTTTCACGCATCCATCCCTGTTATTCATCAGCCAACGCGGCCAAACTTTCCAATAACGCCCGCTGATTTCGTTCATTGATGTCATAAAAATCCTGAACCGGCAACGGATTTTCTCCCTGCCCCACTTCCACCGTCAAACCCGGTCGGTGGTATTTAGCGACAAACCAGTCACGATATCCGCCCTGCAGCGGCTCATTGTCCACCCGCCAATAACCGCTCTGCCGCGCATACAGATCGGCAATCCTCTTCATTTCCGCTGTACTTCGGTCTTCATCTTCCCAATAGATCACACTGCCCTGAGAATGATAACAGAATACGGCGACAAAGTGCCGTTTCAGTGTAAAATCGTACACCTGCCGTGACTCTATTGCCACCAGCGGAGCCGGTCCCGACACGCCAAACGCCGGCCCGCGGTTTTTCGTCAGTTCATAGGTCCGGTCCCAGTGAATGGGAAACTGATTGTTCAGATCATAGCCCTGTGCATTCGCCCGCCATTCCCGGGGTTGGTATCCCGCCGGCAGCAGCGCGTTGACCGCCGGCTGCAGGGTCTTCGCCGGCAAATCGTCCCAGTGCGCGGCGATTTCACACCCATCCGGATTAATCATCGGCGCAATGTACAATGTCAATTTCTGCAGCAGGTTCTGATATTCCGGCGCCTGCCGCCGCTGCAGCATCCGCTCGGTAAAATTGGCCAGCAATTGCGCGGTAATCCATTCTTCGCCATGCCAGGCGCCGCTGATAAATACTTCACGGGGGCCGGAACCGATTTTAACCAATGGAATAACAGAACCGGTCGAAGATTTCCCCAACGCTTCCAGGTTCATATCCGGATACCTTTTTTTCAGCGCCGCCATGTCTCCGGAGAGTTCCCGGTATCCATACACCCGGGGGCGTTCAGTCATTTGCCATTCTGCATCTAGTTCAGGATTATTTTTCAAAACGGTTCCCGTGGAATTCAAAATAACCGTTTCCATTTGAGCCGTGATGACCTCCATACCGGTCAGCCGGCTCCAAACCGTCGCGCTGATCCAGCTTTCGCCCGACATTCCCAATCCGGTAAGCAGCGGCGGTTTAGCCGCGGCGATTGTTGATGCGGCACTGGAGGCCAGTTTTTCTGTTTTTTGATTCCACTGCAATTCCAGCAGCGGTTTCCCTTTCTCGGCAATTGGTCGCAATTTCACCGGGTACAGCTTGGCAAGCGCTGATAGCGGCAAATAAATTTCGTCATTCACCAGCCAGGCGTTTGCCTCACTGCTTTCCAAATCATGCCACAGGCTGTCGTCCAGCTTCCGGGCCAGCAACAGGCGGTACGGATGCGGTGATACGCCTGGTTTGCCTGTATTAATATTAACGGAACCTTGCGGCGTTATCGGCGCGGGTTTTACAATGCCGATTGTCTTCGTCGAGGCAGTCGCAGTTGCCGCTTCCACCGCACCGCCGCTCAATAAGATGGACACCGCCAGTAAAGCCGCCAAGCGCCGCCGCCACTTTGTCATGATTTTTATTTTTTCATGCTCGTACCCTGTCATTTTTTCTGCTCCATTTCTTCCGCCAGTTCATTCAGATATGTCCAACGAGTCATCAGTTTTTCCAGCCGCTCATCCAGTTCCTCCCGGCAAGCGATCAGGCGTTGCAATTCCGTGAAATCGCTGCCGGCCGCTTCCATTTGCTGGTTCACGACTTTGCGTTCATTTTCCGTCGCGGCAATCACATCATCAATTTCCGCAAATTCTTTTTGTTCCTGAAACGTGAATTTTTTGGGGCGTTCCCGCGGTTTATCCTCGCTGCGGCGATTATCGGCATTTTTTTTCAGTGGGCCGGCATTTTCACCGCCCGCAGCCTCCGCCTCAACCTCCACCTGCCGCCGGTAATCGGAGTAGCCGCCGGCATATTGGCGAATCGTTCCATCGGCAAAGGCAAAGGTCTTTTCCGCCAGACGGTCCAACATGTAGCGGTCATGGGACACCAACAGAACCGCCCCGGGAAATCCATCCAGATAATCTTCTAAAATGGTCAGTGTCTGAATGTCCAGATCATTGGCCGGCTCATCCAGGATCAGTACATTGGGAGCTCCCATCAATACCCGCAATAAATCCAGCCGACGTCTTTCCCCGCCGGATAATTTGCCGATCGGCGTCCACTGCAGCGACGGCGGAAACAAAAAACGCTCCAGCATCTGCGAGGCGCTGATGGTTCCTCCCTGTCCGTCCGGCACATATTGCGCCACTTCCCGGATACATTCCAGTACCCGCTGTTCTTCGTCCCAGGGCGGCGTCTCCTGGGCAAACCAGCCGATTTTTACGGTCTGTCCCACATCGACGCTGCCGCTGTCCGGCGCAAGACGACCGGTAATCAGATGAATCAGCGTGCTCTTGCCGCTGCCGTTGGGACCGACAATCCCTACCCGGTCATCCTTCAATACCGTATAGCTAAAATCCCGGACCACCGGTACACCGTCAAAGGCTTTGCAAACCTTATCCAGGGCAATAATCTTGCGCCCCAGGCGGCTGGCGCCGGCCACAATTTCCAAACGTCCCGCGCCCGCTTGCGGTGCCGCCGCATTCAGCTCTTCAAAACGCTCAATCCGCGCTTTCTGTTTGGTGCTCCGGGCTTTCGCGCCCCGCCGGATCCAGGCCAGTTCATTACGGAGCAGGTTCAGACGTTTCCGTTCACTGGATTCCTGGCGTTCCTCCCGTTCCGCTTTGCTCTCCAGATAGCTGCTGTAATTTCCTGCATAACTATAAAAAGAACCGGCGTCAATTTCGATCATCCGGTTCGTCACCCGGTCAAGAAAGTAACGGTCATGAGTAATCATGATCAGCGCGCCCCTGCGGCGCAGCAGATATTGCTCCAGCCACTCCACCGTATCATTGTCCAGGTGGTTGGTCGGCTCATCCAGCAGCAGCAGGTCCACTTCCTGAATCAAAGCCCCGGCCAGCGCCACCCGTTTTTTTTGTCCGCCCGACAGCGTTCCGATCCGGGCGGAAAAATCACTGATACCCAGCCGGTTAAGTATCGATTTGGCCTCGCTTTCCAGTTGCCAGGCACCCATAGCATCCATTTGCTGCCCCAGCTGGATCAGACGCTGTTGGACCGCCTCCTGACCGGGCTGTCGCTGTTCTGCCAATAAGGCCGCTTCATATTCCTGCAGCAGTTGCATCACTGCGGAAGATCCCTTAAAAACCTGCCCCAAAACTGTGGCCTCCGGATCAAATTCCGGATTCTGCGGTAAATACTCTGTCCGCAGTCCGTTGCCGGCAATCATCCGGCCGTCGTCCGCCGTTTCCAGAGATGCCAGTATTCGCAGCAGTGTAGATTTTCCCGTACCGTTAATACCGATCAGACCAATTTTATCGCCCTCGTCCACACCGAAAGAGACACCGGCAAACAGGGTCCGGACGCCATAATTTTTGCTCAGATTTTCCACCGATAATAAATTCATGTTTCATCCTCATTCAACGTACTTATATTTTTTACGGGGCCGGCCCACTTTGCCATAATCGCTGAGCATGAACAACCCCTTGTGCTACTGCATAATGAAAGGTGGGCTGATGTTCAATCCCATCATCCTCCATACCATAATACCACGATGATGCCTAGCAGCCAACCGAATCAGACCCATTTCGTGACCCCACTTCATACTGTTTACATATTTTTCACATATTCATTCCATCATTTTTGCATAATATGTATTCTAAGGATTAGTCTTTATGTTACCTTGGGAGGTTAGAAAATGACAACCAGCATACCGGCAACGATGAAACAGACAAGTACTTCCACTTTGTCTGTTTCATCAGATCAAAACGTGGCTTGCCAAGCTTCGGCCTCATCCTCCGGTGTAAATCAGGGGAGTTTTAACCAAGTCTTAAACAATGCGGTAGAAAATACCGTCTCAGTATCCACCGAAGTCTCCACTGACAAGACCGCGCTCGTAGCGTCGGAAACAGCAGCTTCCTCTGCTCCGGTCACCAGTGCAGTAAACTCCACAGCCTGTCCCTCCGGCAGCAGCACTAAATCACAAACTCAGACAGAGAAGGAAAGTACGGATGACAGCACTTCCGAAGATGCAGCCACGTTGCTGAATCAATCCATCCTGGCCACCTTATTGATTCAGTTGCCGCAGACGCCAACGATGGTGCCCGCCGGAGGCACAACCACGAACAGCGGTTCACTGCAATCAGACACGGCGACTACTGCAAACGCTGTCAGTCTTTCCCTTTCCCGGGCGGTTTTACCAATCGTTGCGCTGCCGGCAACGACTGCCAGCCAGGAAACAAGCCAAAGCTCAACAGTATCGGAGAAAGAAACAACGGCATCCGCATTGTCCGCAAACACAGTTCTACCAATAACCGTCCAAATTGAAAAAACCGTCTCTTTTCCGATTGATACATACTCAGCAAGCTCTAATAGCCAAACAATAAATACTACTTCAAACGCGTCAGCCACCGCTTCCCGCTGTATTTCGGGGGCAGCAGCAGAAGCGTACGGATTACCTCTGAAAAACGTAAAAGAGGGCAACGCCACAAAAGCAGCGGCGGTTACCAGCACAACCTCAGTGACTGTATCATCTCTGTCAACCAGCAGCGGAGGCGACACGGTTTCATCCTACCCCGCCGCCTCCGCTGCCGATACGACGCCAGAAGTGCCAGCGGTCGCTAAAGCGACACCGGTTCTTACCGAAACGGTTATTCCCGTTACAGAAAAAAGCGTTACCGACAGTCAACCGGCACTGGCGACAACGGTTGCAACTGCAACGACAGCCAACACCGCTAACACCAAAAACAAGAGCAATTCGACTGTTGCAGTCAATACGACTGATACCACAGATACAACTGGCAATATAGCGAATACAACCGTTGCGGCAATCTCCGCGAGCAGAAAGCAAACAGGGGAATCGGGCCAGGAATTATCCGATTCTGCCGCTCAGGGACAGGGCACCGATACCCTGTCGATACCGGACATACCGTTAGAAAGTCAAAATCGCTCCGCATCGACGGATTTTCCCCAAAGTCTTTCGCAAAGCATTTCGAGTTCCCAGTCCGCTACTCCGCTTTGGTCAGATACCGTTATCACTACGCAATCCGCCGGAAATGCTTCCGAAACTGCGTACACTAACAATACGGACACTCATAACATTATGGATCAGATCGTAGAGCGTGCCCGATTGATTCAATCCACCGACCAATCGGAAATGGTTATCCAGTTAAAACCCGAACATCTTGGCGAATTAACGCTCAAAATTCATATCTCCGGCGGCATCGTCAACGCCACCTTCCACTCCGGCAGCGCCGATGTACGAGGACTTCTGGAAACTTCCCTGCCACAGCTTAAATCAGACTTGGCCAGTCAGGGGATCAAAGTCGATAACGTAAGCATTCATGCCGGTCTGGATCAATATACCCCTAATCAAAGTCAGGGACAGTGGAGCCAGCAGGCTCATCAGCAGAAAAATTACAACTGGTACACCGAAAAGGCTATTGATGACGAGGATAGCATTCCCGAAATACCATCGATTGCCGGAGTAGATAGTACCGCATCTCCTGCCAGTGGTATTGATTATCTGGCATAAATCACCAAATCAGCCAGACATCTCATCTCAGTTACAGGAGGTGGCACATAGTGGCCGATGAGTTAAACACACTACCGAACAACTATACATCGCAGCGCGTACCCTTAACTACCGTTCCTATTTCAACGGCGCTCGGAGGATCTGTAAAGTCCGCCACTGCTGCGAAGGAATCTTTTGCCAGTACATTGCAACAAGAGCTGACCGGTGTTAAATTTTCCCAGCATGCTTTGAGCCGCCTGCAATCCCGCAATTTGGAACTTACCAGCGATCAAATGTCACAACTGAGTGACGCTGTCAGCCTCGCCAGTCAGAAAGGTTCTCAAAAAGCCTTGGTAATCATGGATGATCTGGCGCTGGTGGTCAGTGTAAAAAGTCGCACCGTAATCACGGCCATGGGCGCTCACAGCATGAAAGACAATATCGTGACCAATATTGACAGCGCGGTGATTCTTTAATCAGCAAAATAACAGCTAAAACCCGGCGGACAAAATTGTCTCGCCGGATTTCGTTTATCTGCCTTAATCATTGACACCGCCCACCCTCTGTAGCGCAGTCTTTATTCCGCCATTTCAATCCGTATTCCGGTTTGCAATCCAGCCGGCGTCATTAGCGAGACCGCATCAAACAACCGTATCCGGAAAGACCCGGTCCCTTCGTTCTTGCCAAGTAGAGCCTGTGCCTGCTCACCCGCCAGCCCCATCAACGCAATACCGGCTACCGTACCGCAAAACCAGTCATTCCCGGCCGCACAAAAGCAACCGATCAATGAAGTGGCCATACAGCCAGTGCCCGTAACCCGGCCCAGCAAAGAATGTCCATTATAAATACGGCAAAGCTGTTGTCCCCGGGCCACAATGTCCACCTTGCCGGTAACCGCCACCACACAGCGCAGCCGCTGTGAAAGTTCCCGAGCCACCTGCTCACCATCGGTTTCATCCGCCACCGAATCCACTCCCCGGATAGCAGCATCAATACCGGCAATCCGTTTAATTTCCGCCATATTCCCCCGGATAACCGCTGGCCCCAGTTCCCGAATGATCGTTTCCGCCGTTGTCGTCCGCAGCGGAGTCGCGCCCACCCCCACCGGATCAAAAATCACCGGTATATTACGCTGCCGCGCTGCTTTGCCTGCCAGCAACATCGACTCCACCGTCCGGGAATTGAGCGTACCTATATTTAAAACCAGTGCCGAAGCATATTGCACCATATCGGCAGCCTCCGCCGCATCGTCAGCCATCACCGGGGATGCCCCCACAGCCAGCGCCATGTTGGCGCAATCGTTAACAGTCACATAATTGGTGATGTGATGAACCAATGGTTTTCTAGCCTGCAATTCTCGTAAAAGAGCAGCAATGGTTTCCGGCATATTCATTCTCACAACGTCTCCTTTGTTTTTCTCTACCAGCACCTATTCTTCCGTCAGCAATCCGGCTTTTTCATACAATGGGTAAAAATGATGCGTTGGGCCAACACCATGGCCAATGTCCAACCCGTGGGCGATCACTACGGAAATATATTCTTTCGCCTGTCGAACCGCTGTTTCCACCGTCTGACCCTTGGCCAGCCCGGCGGTAATCGCTGCAGATAAAGTACATCCGGTGCCATGGGTATTGCGGCTGACAATCCGTTCGGCTACCAGGCGCTGACACTGACCGTCATGCAGCAAAATATCGGTGGCATCCGCTTCTCTATGCCCGCCCTTGATCAAAACCCATGCCGGCCCCATATCCCGGATTCTACGGGCCGCTTCTTCCATCGCCGTTAATGTCACGATGGAACGGCCGGTTAGCGCCTCGGCCTCGGGGAGATTCGGTGTCACCAGTGTAGCCAGCGGCAGCACTTGCTGCTTCATCGCCTGGACAGCGTCCGGGCTGAGCAAATGGTAGCCGCTCTTGGAAATCATCACGGGATCCAGTACGATATTGGCCGCCCGGTACGCTTTCAGACCGGCCGCAACCACTTCAATGGTTTCCACCCGGGAAAGCATGCCGATTTTCGTCGCATCCACCGCAATATCGCTGAAAATTGCCTCTAACTGTTTGCTGACGATTTCCGGAGTGATATCCTGCACCGCCAGCACACCCTGAGTATTCTGCGCCGTCACCGCCGTAATGACGCTCATTCCATACACGCCATGCGCGGCAAACGCTTTTAAATCCGCCTGAATGCCCGCGCCGCCGCTAGAGTCCGATCCGGCTATGGTCAGTGCTTTTTTCATGAATATCCTCCTTAAAATCGTCGCTTCATTTTCTGCCATTCTGCGCGCTGTTTTGTTTACAGCGCCACGCCCGCGCGCCCTAAACAAAACAGCGCGCCCCGATTCCGGGGCACGCTGCAAAACATCCGTTGCGGATATCCTCCCTACGCTGGCATTACCCAGATCAGGTCACGGGTCACGAACCTCACAGGGTTCGTATCTCAGCCGGCCTCTCCGGCTCCCCGGGTTTAGTTGTTCCTATTCAGGCTCATCGTATCATATCCGGCCTAATTTTTCAATGTGCTTTACGCCTTTTTTACACAATCATAGCCGCGATTAATCGCGATTTTATTGGCTTCCATCAGGTGCGGCTTGGAGGCAAATTTTTTGGCAAACGATTTATAAACCGATTCCAGACTTACCGCACCCGTAGCCGCGACCAACGCTCCCAGCGCCACCATATTGATCATCTTAAGATTTCCCAGTTCGGCAGCAATATCGTTGACCGGAACCCGGTATACGGTAATGTCTTTGCGGGTGGCTTCTTTTTCGATCAATGAACTGTTTATAATCAGCACACCGCCCGATTTCACCGTAGACTCAAATTTGTCCAGCGAAGGTAGATTTAACACCACCGCCGACGTAGGTTCATAAATAATCGGCGCCCCGGAGGCTTCATCGGAAACGATCACGGAGCAATTGGCGGTGCCTCCCCGCATTTCCGGACCATAGGAAGGCATCCAAGACACGGTTTTTTCTTCCAGCATGCCAGCGTACGCCAGGAGTTGTCCCATGACCATGACTCCCTGGCCGCCAAAGCCGGACATAATAATTTCCTGCTTCATATTTCTCACTCCTGAACGTTTTTATAGGTACCCAGCGGGAATTGGGGAACCATGTGTTCCTCCAACCATTGGCCCGCTTCCAGCGCTGTTTTACCCCAGTTGGTAGGACAGGTGGACAGCACTTCCACCATCGCAAAACCTTCGCCCCGTAATTGAACCTGAAATGCTTTCTTGATCGCGGCTCTGGCGTTGGCCATATTTTTCGGTCCGTTGACCGAAACTCGGGCAATAAATTTAGCACCGTCCAAGGTCGCCAACATTTCCGACAGCCGGATGGGCGTCCCCGCCAACGGCTGCTGGCGTCCGTACGGCGAAGTAGCCGTTACCTGACCCACCAGCGAGGTGGGAGCCATCTGTCCGCCGGTCATGCCGTAAATGGCGTTATTGACAAAAATCGTGGTAATCTTTTCTCCCCGGGCTGCGGCATGAACAATTTCCGCGCAGCCGATGGCGGCAATATCGCCGTCGCCCTGATACGTAAAGACAACTTTGTCCGGATGCACCCGCTTGATACCGGTGGCTACCGCCGGCGCCCGGCCATGGGCAGCCTCCTGGGAGTCCATGTTGAAATAATCATAAGCCAGTACCGAGCATCCCACCGGAACCACGGCAATCGTCTGTTTCCGAACATCCAGTTCATCGATCACTTCCGCCACCAGCCGGTGAATAATGCCATGATGACAGCCGGGGCAGTAATGTGTGGGAATATCTTTTAACCCTTCGGGTCTGGTAAACAATTTTTCCGTCATTATTGTTTACCTCCTTTTGCCTGAAAAATTTTCCGGATTTGGTCAAGAATTTGGTTCGGCGTCATGATCATGCCGCCGGACCGTCCATAGAAATGCACCGGCACCACACCATTCGAAGCCAACCGCACATCTTCCACCATTTGACCAGTGCTCAGTTCCACCGCCAGCGCCGCTGACGCTTTACTCAGTACGGTATGCAAGGCTTTTTCCGGGAACGGCCACAGGGTAATCGGCCGGAATAACCCGACTTTCATGCCTTCCGCCCGTGCCATTTCCATCGCGGAATAGGCAATACGGGAAGTGATACCGTAGGCGACCAGCACCAGTTCCGCATCTTCCAGCATCGATCCTTCCCAACGGATTTCCTTTTCCGTGATCGTTGCATATTTCGCCTGCAGATGTTCGTTGTGTTTTTCCAATTCTTCCGGTTTCAAAAACAAAGAGTTAATGATGTTGGTCTGGGCGCGTTCACCAACCCCGGTGGTTGCCCATGGTTTTGCCACTGGTTTTGAGGTCCGCTCTTTAAATATTACCGGTTCCATCATCTGTCCCAATGCACCGTCCGCCAGTAAGATGACCGGCGTCCGGTACTGATCGGCCAGGTCAAAACCCAAACCGGTCAAATCTGCCATTTCCTGCACCGAATTGGGCGCCAGGACAACACAATGGTAATCACCGTGGCCGCCGCCTTTGGTTGCCTGAAAATAATCGCTCTGAGCCGGTTGAATCCCGCCCAGCCCCGGGCCGCCCCGCTGCACATTCACGATCACGCAGGGAAGTTCAGCGCCGGCGATGTAGGATATTCCTTCCTGTTTCAAACTCATACCGGGACTCGACGAGGAAGTCATCACCCGGGCGCCGGCGCCGGCAGCGCCATACACCATGTTAATCGCGGCCACTTCGCTTTCCGCTTGTACAAAAACTCCTCCGTCTAACTTGGGCAGACGTTTGGCCATATACTCAATCAACTCTGACTGAGGGGTGATCGGGTAGCCGAAATAATGGCGGCAACCAGCCACAACAGCGGCTTCCCCAATGGCTTCATTTCCCTTCATTAACAACTTTTCTGACACACAATCACTCCCTATCTCACTTGTAAATTTCAATGACAACATCGGGACAAGTTTTGGCGCACAGGCAACAGCCGACGCACTCTTCTTCCTGCGGGCAAGTGGCATAATTATAGCCTTTGCCATTAAACGTCGTGGACATCACAATCAGTTCTTTTTTGCAGGCGGCGGTGCACAGTTCACACCCTTTACACCTTTCCTCGTTGAAAACCGGTTTTGGCACTCTTCATCTCTCCTTTACAGTTTTATTTATCTTAAGGAATAAAACAACATAATTAGTTCGGCGTCACAGAACGCCGTTCTTATGTTTTAGAATTTTTTTGGCTTTTGGTTGCTGATCAATAGCCCAAAAGCCGGGAAAGAGCACGTGCTTTTTTCAGTAAAATGGCTGCCATTGCATTATATTTGGCATTCGTGAGCCAGGCGCTGGAACTGGATACGGACACCGCCGCCTCCAATTTTCCGTGAGCATTGAATACGGGAGCACCAATACAAGTGACTCCCTCTATCGTTTCATTACACGCGATTGCGTAACCTTGCTCCTGAATTTTAGTAATCTCTTCCAGCAAGCGCTCCTTCTCCACCATTGTATATGGAGTATAACGGGTAAACTTTCCTGCCAAAATCTGTGCCTGCTGTTCTTCCGGACCAAAGGCCAAAAAGACTTTTCCCAGGGAAGAACTATGAAATGTATGACAGTAGTCAAACTTTGGCACGAGAAAGGTCGGCCGGGGCGGGGGAACATTTTCAACAATCGTCAGTTCATCCCGGTTAATCACCGCAAACAATACATATTCATTGGCTTCCGCCGCCAGTTCCCTGAGCAGCGGCAAGGCCAAGCGGCGGATATCCAGCCGGTCAGCCGCCGACTGTCCCAGGCGCATCAGACGAAAGCCTAGTGTATAACGGCCCGAATCGGTCTGCCGGATAAAATCGCGAACCAACAACGTCTGCAACAGGTTGTGCACCGTGCTTTTTTGCACGCCCAATACCTTGCTGAGTTCAGTCACTCCCATATCCTGTGGAGCCTCTTCAAGTATGATCAGTAGTTCCATGGCCCGGTCAACCGACGCAACCAAATAGGGAGACTCTTTTTTTTCAGATACATCCTTCTGCAGTTTCATAACAGCCCCCCTTAAAAATCACCAGCCTTTGTGTTCTGCATTACAGAACAC